>JAZFUA010000287.1:0-3729 GCA_036446975.1 Dehalococcoidales bacterium | reverse complement strand
ATGTTAGTTGAAGCAAAGCTGATTACCGAAGAGCGGTTACAGCATATCAAAGAAATACAAGCAAAAGGGGGCGATAAGATTGAACGTACCCTGCTGCAAGAGCGGTTAATCACTCCCCAACAACTGGCATTTTTTACCGCTTTACAATTACGAGTCCCTTTTGTCAACCTGAGAAGAGAGGGAGTTAGGCCTAACGCGGTTGCTTTAATTCCTGAGTCAATAGCCCGTAAATATGCCGTTATCCCTATCGATGTAAACGATGGCACTCTAGTCCTGGCCATGGAAGACCCGAGTGACATCCAGGCAATTGAGGAACTGGCAACCCTGACCAGGAAAAAAATTGAACCGGTACTCTCTACTTTTCAGGATATTCAGGAGATGATTGATCTCACCTACCGGGTTGGTGGAGAAATTGAAGAACAACTAAGTCAAATCCCTACCCGTTACCAGAAGACAAAAGTGGCAGAAGCACGTGTTTCTGCCGAGGCAATAGCCCAGGCTCCTGTTGTTCGTGCTATAGACCTTCTAATCAAACAGGCGGTGAGAGACAGGGCTTCCGACATTCATGTTGAACCTCAAGAGGATAGGCTACGGATCCGCTACCGCATTGATGGTATTTTACACGAAGTTATGTCATTACCGTTGACTGTCCATCCACCATTACTTTCCCGAGTGAAAATTATGGCCGGTCTTAATATTGCCGAGCGCCGCCGCCCTCAGGATGGCCAAATCACATTTGATATGGGAGATAAAGAAGTGGATCTTCGGGTAGCTACCACCAATACCGTGTATGGAGAAATGGTGGTAATGCGTATTCTTGACAAGACTTTTGCCTTACTACCTTTAACGGAGATAGGTTTTCTGCCCGATTCATTGGAGAGGTACATGAAAATGGTGAAGAGCCCATTTGGCATGATATTAATCAGTGGCCCAACAGGGTCCGGCAAGACCACCACCCAATATGCCACGGTAAACCAACTCGATGCTGTCGGGCGTAATATTTTAACCATCGAAGACCCTGTGGAATATCGTTTTAACAACATTAACCAGATGCAGGTCAGCCCTGCTTCCGGATTAACCTTTGCCACCGGCCTCAGGGCTTCCATGAGGCTTGACCCGGATGTTATTCTGGTCGGAGAGATACGTGATTCCGAAACGGCTCTGATATCCACCCAGGCCTCTCTTACCGGTCATCTGGTACTTTCCTCGGTTCATGCTAATGAAACAGTCAGTACCATCTTTCGGATGATAGACCTGGGAGTGGAGCCTTTCCTGCTTGCTTCTGCATTAGCCGGTGTCGCTGCCCAGCGGATGGTACGCCGCGTCTGCCCATACTGTTCGCGGCCCACTTCGGTCACTCCTGATGAGCAATCAGCTTATGAGGAAGAGATGAATGAGAAACGGTCGGAATTTATGGTCGGCTCAGGTTGCAATTTCTGCGCCAATACCGGCTACCTGGGACGAACCGGAATCTTTGAAGTACTGTTAATGAGTGAACCAATAAGAAGGGAAGTTCTGGGTGGTATGAGTTCAGCAGATATCCGTGCTCAGGCAGTTAAGGAAGGCATGTCTTCACTTTGGCATGACGGAATGCTTAAAGTAAAGGCGGGGATAACAACTCCCTATGAAGTAATCCGTAACGTTTTCTCTATGGGATAAGGAGGGATTATGGCTAAAGCAGTTGTGGGATCCACAAAAGAAAAGCCGCTTGTCTCTTATCGTTATGATGCTACCACCCCTCAGGGGAAGCTGGTAAAAGGGACCATTAAGGCGACCGGCGAAATTGAAGCAGAACGATTACTGATAGAACGGGGCTATCATCCACAGAATGTAGAAGTAGCCCCCTCAATGTTCAGTCTTGAAGAGGCCTTACCCAGCCTATTCAAGGTTAAACCCCGGGATGTGGTTATTTTTTCACGTCAACTGGCGACCCTCCTCAAGTCGGGTATCTCGCTCCTGCCGGCCCTGGAAATTCTCAGCAGCCAGGTATCTGCCAGCCGGACATTCAAGAAAGTCCTCCAATCTATCATAGATGACATTCGTGCCGGCGGCTCATTTACCGACTCTTTAGCCAAGCATCCTACAGCTTTTAGCGAACTCTACTGTAGAACGATTGTCGTTGGAGAACAGACCGGTAATCTGGAAACGGTTTTAGTTCAAATGGCTGACTATCTGGAGAAACAGGGGTTAACAGCCCAAAAGATAAAAAAGGCCCTAAGCTATCCCATGATAATTCTTAGTGTTGGTCTGGTGGTAGTGATTATTCTTATGACAGTGGTCATGCCCCAGTTGATGGGATTATTCACATCCATGGGGGTAGATTTACCTCTGCCTACCAGGATTTTAATCGCCGTGTCCGATTTCCTTACCAGCTATCCGCTTTATTTCTTGATAGGAGGGTCTGTCTTAGGCGCCCTGGGAATGTGGCTGGCCAAGCAATCCACCGGAAGGCGGATACTTGACCGGATGCTGGTAACTGCCCCCATTATTGGCGATCCCAATCTAATGTCAGAATTAGCCCGTTTCAGCCGAACAACATCCGTACTGATTAGCGCCGGATTAAGCCTGCAAGAAGTAATGGAGTTAGCCCCACAATCAACCACCAATAGTTTCATTCGTGATGCCTTGAACCAGGTTAACGAGAGACTTCTACTGGGAGAGGGGCTGTCTCAACCAATGTCCCAGATAGGCCTGTTCCCTCCCCTGCTGGTCCAGATGGTGGTTGTGGGCGAGGAGACCAATACCCTTGATTTTACCATGGGAGTTGTTGCTGATTTTTATGAAAGTACCTCTGAAGAAAAAATGGATGCTCTGGTGGGGATTATAGGTCCTCTCGCCACCATCGGAATTGCTATATTGGTTGGCTTCATTGCCATATCAGTACTGATGCCGATGTATAGTCTTACCGGGTCCTTTTAGGCAAGAATGGGATATGTTTAATAACAATGGCTGATGGTACAAATATAGGCACAGGATTTAGGACCTATTTGTTCTATAATATCACAAAGAGGAGTAAAATGATGGCTGAAGCTGAAACCGATGAGCAGATTAGCCCGAAAGTAAAATCAGTGGCTTCGCGTAGGGCACGTGACAGAGCCAGAGTTGGCAAATGGGACCTTAACATTGCCATATTCCTGTTTGCTGTTCTGATTCTTGTCATCATCCTGGCTACATATACAAAGGCAGGAATTGAGATCGTGGCAGTGGTTGCCCTCTTTGGACTATCCATGGTGTGGTTAATAGGATGGAACCAAGAAAAGCAGCTATTCAAGCGTTATTACCAGGAAGAGTTGATGAATCTGGAGGAAACTTCAAAAGTAACACTCAAAGCAGCTGTTAGGGAAACGGTTACAGAAACAATAGAGGAGCAGGTTCAAAAGGCACTACGTGAAAGGTGGCGGTAAGTGGAAACAATACCAGTTATTAACCCGATGATCGTAATGCTCTTGTCCCTTTTATCAGCGGGACACCCCACATTTATCAGTAAAGAGTAAACATTATTACTATCGTCTTTTCGTGTTTCGGGACAATTTCAGTGCCTATACCCGACTAATCAGCTAAATTAAAAGATGAAAAGTATAACCGATTTTGCCTTGAATAATTCGCGCACTGTCATCCTTTCGATGGTGCTGATAGTATTGGGTGGGATATATCTTTTCACGCAGTTACCCAAGCTGGAAGATCCGGCGATTACGATACGCGAGGCTCTGGTGGCAGCGGAGTTTCCTG
>JAZFUA010000286.1:0-2635 GCA_036446975.1 Dehalococcoidales bacterium | reverse complement strand
GGAAGGCAGCAGTACAGACTGGCGTTATGCGTAAATAGCGGAGTTAGTGCTAATTTTTTCTATTTACGGGTGTGAGCCAGATAAGGGTATTAGAATGGTAGATAAGGCAATAGCCATAGCCAGAAAACTTACTGCCAGGTGAGGTATAGAAACAGGATAGATACCGCGTGGGGCATGTCCCTGGAGGTGCTCTAAACGGTAATCCAGAGTACCTCCGCCCAGCTTCTCAAGAACCACGGCTAATTCTTGACGATGATCTTGATTATGGGAAACATTGTAGTCAGCAGCTATCTCTTTCTCAATAAGATATCGTTTTAATATATCCTTCAAGAAAGGGAAAATAAACAAGGCGGAGGCAAACATTTTGCCCAGCAGTATTTTAAGGGGGTCGTTATTCTCCAGGTGATGCTTCTCGTGAAGCAACAATACCTCCAACTCCTGGGGCGTGAGCTTATCCGCTACTCCACGGGAAAGATATATGCGGGGTGAGGTAAAACCCATGCAGAAGACGAAAGGAATCTCAAATTCAACTAATTGGACCTTATTTATTAAACCAAGACGCCGGGTTAATGATTCCAGTTCACTATCCGGGGCATGAAGCAACGCCAGATTTCTAGTCAGCGAGGTTGTTTTGGTCCGCTGTCTATGCCATAGTGCCAAACTAAGGAATGCAAAGAGGACGATGGTTCCGATAAAAACGTAGCTAAGAAGGTGCACACCAACGTCGGTATGGGTAGGGAAAAAGAGACAGGTAAAGCTCATCTGGCTGCCGGCCGGGCAACCGGCCAGGACAGCACGGTAGGCGGCTGACCCCATAATCAGTAATATAATCAGCCCGGTCCCCAGTAACAAGGAAAAAGTTCTATTTGGATGCGTTGCGTTCACTACCAGCCTCTTGGCCCGATTTTCTAAGCTGGGTTAACTTGCCGTTATCTATGCTATCTACTTCACCCAAAAAATGGGCAATGGCAATATCCCCGAAATCTTCCACCAGGGTACGGACCATCTTTCGGGATATGCTCTGCAAGTATTTTTTTCTATCCTGGGCCACTTTATAGAGATAACTCTTACCTTCTTTAGTGCGACTGAGCAATCCCTTGCCTACCAGGTGGCCCATGACTGTCATTACAGAGGTATAAGCGATGGGCCGTCTGCGATTTATAGCCCCTACAACTTGCTTTACGGTAGCTTCGCCGAGTTGCCACATAAATTCCATAGTCTCAAGCTCCAGACTGCCTAAAAATTTCTTGAGCACGGCAACATTCTTTTTCTCAGACCATTTATTATTGTCTGTATTCAAGCTTTTATCCCAGGTTACTTATCACTGCTTAATTTTGCCAGAGTAGTTTGAGTGCTGAAATTACTATCTTATGATAGCAGGTAAGATTATCCATATCAAGTATGACATAAAGAGTACCACGCCTAGATATCAGGCGTGGTATTTAGCGGGCCTTTTTATAGTGGATGTTAATAGCTTTGGAGTTGGTTCGAGTACATCCCGAAGAGTTATTTTGTTTTTACAAAAGATGAATATTTATTTTTTATTTCTCGCTAATTTGATATTTCCCATGAAAAGATATACGATGTCCCGCCCATCAGTATCACATCTGCTACTATCTCAGCGGTAGTTGCCCCATCTCCTGTCCTGGTAGCTGTGGATGTAATTCTGTATAGTAAACCGGTAATCTCACCAATTGTTCCAACATCATTACTTTGGGTTATTATCCAGGCGTAAGCGCCATCCGTGCTTCCAGTGCCCTCAATATGGAATCCTTGAGTGTGGTTATCTGAAATTAAGGGGCCTTGCCCGGGATTCCAAAGCCATTTTACCCAAACAGCCCCGTAGGAGGTATTCCCGCTGCTTTGCGGATTATCAGTAGATAAATTATCAGGAAAGCCGGCAGGCGAATCGGTCACATAGGTATAACCCCGGGGAAGTACCGCCCCAATCTCTTTGAGTCTGATATTTCCAACCGCCTCCTCTGAACGATTGACGGAAATGGTATAGTTATAAGTAGTCCCCCCAACCAGTACGATATTGCTCTCCACATCAATCCAGTCATAATGCACACCCGACTCTGGTTCTATCAGGTCATCCAGGTACAGAGTAAAAGTTCCCATATCTTCAGTCTGTATACTAACTGCCATCTGGTTGATATTATCAGGGGTTTTGTTGGCGGTAGGGCTACCTTTCTGCAAGGACCATAAGGCATGTTCCACACCGGCACTAGCGGCATAAACTCCTTTCATATCTTCCCTGAAAATTCCGCTGGCTTTGAGGCTGGTCGTGGCATGATTAAGGCTGGCAGTAATTGTCAGCCCACCTATGGCCAACAAGCCCAAAACTATAAGTAAAGCTTGGCCCTTTTCAGCGCTCAGTGATTGCTTCATAGACTTTATCATTACTGGCTCACCATGTGAATGTTGTTGGTCGCCGTTTAATTTTGTATTCCCTGGTTTCCATACTCTCCCCATATATAGCGGTCAGTTGTAGCGTTAGCAGTGAGCTGTCATAGCTGACCCGGGTAGAATTATCGGTATCGGAGGGATTGTAGTATATATATTTAGCTACCAAAGTTTCTTCGTATAACCCGGCAGTACTGATATGTGTCCGCTTAATAGTACCGATATTATT
>JAZFUA010000285.1:0-2301 GCA_036446975.1 Dehalococcoidales bacterium | reverse complement strand
GCATTGGGAAAACCGATGATACCGACATCTGCAATGAGTCTTAGCTCCAGAATCAGGGTGAGTTCGCTCCCTGCCTCTCCCTTCTGGGCAATTCGTGGAGCCTGGTTGGTAGACGACACAAAGTGAATGTTACCCAGGCCCCCCTTTCCTCCTTTAATTATCACCAGCTGCTGTCCGGGTTCTTCACAATCGGCCACCAGGGCCTCTTCAGCAGCTGCGTTTTTATCCAGGGCTATGGTGCCTTCCGGGACTCTTATTATCAGGTCCTGGCCGTTTTTACCGTGTTTCTTCTGTCCCCTGCCGTTTGTACCTTTACCCGCCCGGTAAATCCCTTTATGATTAAAGTTTCTCAAGCTGGAAACAGCCGGATCAGCCACGATAATCACATTTCCGCCGTAACCACCATCCCCACCATCGGGTCCACCATAGGGCACATACTTTTCCCTGCGGAAACTTACCGTCCCATCACCCCCAGCGCCAGCCCTTACTGTTATTTCTACCCTGTCAAACATTTATCATTATTCCTATTAAATATTTCTGTTTATAAAGGGGATATAAGTTATATTAATACTAATAATATTAGCACGTATTGGAACAGGTTTAAATTTCAGAGGCTGATTGAGTAAAGTTAAGAAAACTGAGACTGGCTTTCCGGAAGTTATGAAAAGGTTACCAGGGTTGTTAAAAATTACAGGCAGATGTCTGAAAGTTTGTGAAAATCAGGAATTCTTGTCATCCTGAAGGGGGAGATAACTCCCGCTGGATATTAAAAACTTTGCGTTTTAAAGAAGGGCTGTTCTTAATATCACCGGCGATTTTTTGATAAGCATAGCTGACGGTTGCCGGACTTCTGCCTCCCAGTTCCCGCCCGATTTCAGCCAGAGAGCAGTCGGTCTCCTGCCTGATGAGATACATCGCCACCTGCCGGGCCAGGGCGGTTACCTCGTCCCTTTTCCGGCTCCTCAGGTCTGAAGGGGTTAGCTGGAAGCTGTTGACTACCGCTTCCGTTATGAGATGGGGTGTAACGGGGGCGGCCGCAATCTCATTGCCGGCTATGTTCTTCAACGCTTGAGCGGCCAGTTCAGGGGTGAGCATGGACCTGATAAGTTTAGCGTAGGCAAGGACCCGGTTCAGAGAGCCCTCGAGGGCTCTGATGCTTTGCTGAACCTGAAGAGCGATAAATTCCAGCACATCGGTAGAGATACTCTCTTCGTGCTGGTGTGCCTTGGCCTGCAGTATAGACAGGCGGGTTTCAAAATCAGGCGTTTGGATATCGGTAACTAACCCCCCCTCAAAGCGGGAGCGCAGCCGTCCTTGCAGGAAGGATATAGACTTCGGGGGACGGTCACAGGTAATGGCAATCTGATGGTTATCGTTGTGCAGTTCCTCAAAGGTATGGAAGAAACTTTCTGCCGTTTGAGGTTTACCGTTGAAAAACTGGATATCATCGATTAGCAGCATATCCACCCGCCGGTATTTGTTGCGAAATTCCTCGGTCTTTTTCTCCCGGATGGCAGTTATCATCTGGTTGGTATATTCCTCGGCGCGGACATAGACTACTTTAGTGTTATTAGCCAGGGCAGCATGACCGATAGCCTGTAAAAGATGGGTCTTGCCTAACCCTGACTCACTGAAAATAAACAGGGGGTTATGATTTTCTCCCGGGTTTTGAGCCACGCCTTGAGCGGCGGCGTAAGCCAGCTGGTTACTGCTGCCGACTACGAAGGAATCGAAGGTATATTTAGGATTGAAGAGGGGGAGACTGGCCTGTTGTACCGGTACGGCTTTTTCTCGACCTGTAGAGCCTGATACCGCGCTTTTCTGGGTTTTATCTACCTGGAAAAGAATCCCGATCTCGTGATGAAGAATTCCGGTGAGTACCCTTCCGATTAATGAGCGCTGGTTCTTGTCCAGGTATTCGGCAACAAAAGTGCTGGGTACTCCGACGACAAACTGATTGTCCCGGTAACTTAACCCGCTGGTTTTGGAGAGCCAGGTGCGGTAGTTTGGCTTGTTCACCTGGATTTGCAATTCACCCAGGGCAGTTTCCCAGATTTGTGATGCCGACCTAGTTTCTATCAAATTCTCTCCCCTGTTCATTGGTTAGTCGTTAAAAAAACGAACCCTCAATACTTTGATACGATTGCCACCCAGGGTGGGTGTTGGGGGTTTGCAGCGGGGCTTTGAGGGCTGATTAATATAATTGAAACTTAAATAATAATAACAGACCCGGCTTCTTGGTTGGCAAGGTATTTAGTGATGGTTGTCGGTCATTTTGCCCCCCTTTCTTCTCTTAAAAGG
>JAZFUA010000284.1:0-3212 GCA_036446975.1 Dehalococcoidales bacterium | reverse complement strand
CCTCCCTTGCATTCTAATGGAGTATACAGTCGTAACCTAGTTTGTGGCTCGTGAATATATATTGAGGAGGTGTAATGATGCAAGAAAAAATACCATGGCATGAGGACGATTCTTTCTGGCAGACCTGGGGGCCTCTGATGTTTACTCCCCAGCGAATAGCCAATGCCACTGAAGAGGTCGGTAAAATTATCAACCTGCTTAAAATCGCAACCGGAGACTATATACTCGACTTGGGCTGTGGTATCGGTCGGCATTCACTGGAGCTGGCCAGGCGTGGTTTTCAGGTAACCGGCGTCGACCGTACCCGGAGTTATTTAGATCAGGCGAAAGAGCAGGCCGGGAAAGAAGGCCTGGATATAGAGTTTGTCCGGGACGATATGCGTAATTTTTCACGCAAAGAGACATTTGACAGCATAATGAGTATGTTTACCTCTTTCGGTTATTTCGAGGACCCGGAAGATGACCGTCGAGTGGTAACAAATGTCTTTGACTCCTTGAAGAGCGGAGGTACTTTCGTCATAGAAACTCACGGCAAGGAGACACTCGCCCGTATCTTCCAGGAAAGAGACTGGAATGAGGATGACGGCGTAATTCGGTTATACGAGAGGAAAGTGAGCCGGAACTGGAGCTGGATGTGGAACCGCTGGATTTTACTCAAGGGCAATGAGCGTACCGAGCACGAGATTTCCCATCGACTCTACGCAGCAACAGAGCTGATAGCCTTACTGACCAACAGCGGGTTCAGTCAGGCCGATGCGTTTGGAAACCTCGATGGTGGCCCATATGACCACCAGGCGCAACGGTTGATTGTAGTGGGGCATAAATAAACTCCGCAACATACTCTAACAGTCTGTAGACCAGTCCCAAAAATACCTTGCGCCTCTTCTCCGGGATAAGGTAAACTAAGGTGGTAGAATCAGACTCCGTATACGGAGTTAGAAAGGGAAGCAGATAACGTGGCTGATATTCGCCCCTTTCGGGGCGTGCATTATAGTGAGTCACTGATTAAAGACTGCTCAACCGTCATCTGCCCTCCCTATGATATTATCACCCCCCAGCAACAGGAAGAACTCTATCAGAGCAGCCAGTACAACTTTATCCGGCTGGAGTCAGGCCGGGAGTTACCCCAGGATACACCCACGGACAATAAATATACCCGCGCTGTAACTACACTGGAGCAGTGGCTTGAACAGGGCGTTCTTGAATTTGACCGGGTCCCGGCCATTTACCTGCATGACCACTATTTCAGGCACCAGGCAAAGGAATACAGGCGCCGCAGCATTATTGCCCGTGTCAGATTAGAGGAGTGGGATAAAAAGGTCATCCGCCCTCATGAAGGCACCCTGACCGAACCCAGGGGTGACCGGTTGAGCCTGCTCTGGGCGCTCCAGGCTAATACCAGCCCGATTTTAGCTCTCTTTGAAGACCGGGACAGGCAAATCTCCTCTGTGCTTTCACGCCAGGAGAAAAACAAGCCTGTCATCAGCTCAAGGAGCCCCGGCCGGGAAGGTCACGATGTATGGGCTATCACCGATGTTGAGTCGGTTCGGCAGATAAGCAGCCGCCTGGCAGAGCAGCCCCTTTATATTGCCGACGGACACCACCGCTATGAAAGCGCCCTCACTTACCGGCTTGAGAAAGGCAACTTTTCAGCCTCAGCATCGGGAGAAGAGCCGGATAATTTTGTGATGATGGAACTGGTAGATTTTTCTGACCCGGGGCTTATCATTCTCTCCCCTCACCGGCTGGTCCGCGGTATAGCCAGACCCGTCCTGAATGAGTTAATGGCCAAGCTGGATGTATTTTTTGAAATAGAGGAGCTTCCCTTAAGCCTGCCCGATGCCGGGAAACAGGTCAGTGATTTACTCACGGGGACAGGCAGGGTCAGATTGATTCTTTTCGGTCTGTCAAGAGAGCATCTGCTTACTTTAAAGTTACGCGATCATACAGCCGCCAGCCGGATGATGCCCCAGTTCCATTCCAAGCTGTATAAGAAGCTCGATGTCAGTATTATTGACCATATTATCCTGGAAAACCTCCTGGAACTGAGCAGCGAAAAGGAGAAGACAAGCCTGACATACAGCTATGATGTGGCAGATGCGTTAAACCGGGTATTAAATCAGGAATACCAGCTCGCTCTGCTGTTCAATCCGGCCAAGCCGGAAGTGATTAAAGCCATTGCCGATGTCGGTGACAAGATGCCCAGAAAGTCAACCTACTTCTACCCCAAATCACCATCCGGTCTGGTTTTCAACCGTCTGGTGTAGCCTACACTGTTCAGTTGTGGTTGGTGATGTCATTGCGAGGAGGCGTAGCCGACGTGGCAATCTGGGAGGTGTGGGGTACGCTTCCCCCCTTCACCACACAGATTGCTTCGCCTTCCGCTTTAGGCGGAATGGTCTCGCAATGACGCGGTAGAGGAAATCAACCAAATGCAAACAGAACCTTGTAGACCGGCGGTTACAGCTTCACAACTTTAACGGAATAGATATCGGGGACAGCCAGTATTTGCTCTTGGCGTTCCTCTGATATTGGTTCGTCCAGAGCGAGTATCATCAACGCCTGTCCCCTAGGCTTGAGACGCCCCACATGCATTGAACTGATATCCACATTAGCGTCGCCGGTTATCCCGCCCACAGAGCCGAGAAGCCCGGGACGGTCAAGGTGGTCGATGAAGAGGAAAAGCCCTTCACTGGGAGAAATATCTACCCAATAGTCATTAACTCGCACGATATGGATTTCACCCCGAAACAGGGTCGTGGCAACATTAATAGTATCGGTACTGGTGGTCACTTCAGCCGTAATCAGACTGGCATAATTCTCGCAGGCAGCATCTGTCTGTTCAATGACAGTCAAGCCACGCCGGGCAGCCACGATGTTCGCATTGACCAGATTAACCCTTTCTTCACTCACTTCCTCAAGTAACCCTCCGAGGACAGCCGCCCTGAGAGCGTTGGTGTCATAGCTGGCAATATCGCCCTCGTATTTAATCCGGATAGAACTCATCTGTCCTTGTACCAGCTGGGCAACCAGCCTGCCGGCTGTGGTAGCCGCTCTGATAAAAGGCATCAGCACAGACATGGTATCAATCGATATAAGAGGGGCATTAACAGCATACCGGGCCGGCTGCCCTTTGAATACCGCCACAATCTGTTCGGCGACATCCTCGGCTACCATCGCCTGAGCCTCAGTGGTAGAAGCTCCCAAATGAG
>JAZFUA010000283.1:0-5266 GCA_036446975.1 Dehalococcoidales bacterium | reverse complement strand
GTCGGATGGTGAACGTGTCCAGGTTGATGATTTCTCTGATTACATTAGAGACCTGAAAACATTTTTTGATATAGTCCGTAAAGATAATTTGGATCAAAAGATATTCCTCATTGGTCACAGCATGGGTTCCGCAATTAGCCTCGGATATGTTCTGCAATACCAGCATGAACTAGCTGGACTGATAACCTCTGGCGGAGGTATAGCAAGACCTGGTGACCCCCCGCCACCACCTCGACCTAGTAGCCAACCCCTTGATACTGCAATGTTGAGCCGTGATCCAGCGGTCATTGATGCTTATGTGAATGATCCGCTGGTTTATCGTGGGCCAATACCCCAGCGTTTGACGACGGGATCTGTTAGAAGCACATTACCTGAACAGGTACCGGATATAAAGCTACCAGTGTTGATAATGGCAGGCAATGGCGGTCCTGACGGGGCGCATAGCCAGGCTCTATATGAAGCTATTGGCTCGAAAGACAAAACTCTAAAACTATATGAAGGTTTATTACATGAGATCTTCAACGAACCGGAACATCTTCAGGTGCTCGCTGACTTAGAGGAATGGTTAGAAGCCCACTCGTAAAATACTCGTTCCTTAAAAAATAATATACGTTATTTACTCCAGTCTCAAAGAGACCAAAAGTAGCTAATTATTAGGCACACCCAAAATGATATCTAGTGATCTCGCTAGTATATTTGACTCCATAAACCTTGTATCTTTGGGAAGTACTAAAATAATACCGGGAGACAGATCGACTGAACCTTGGTGGAGAACACCAAAGCAGGTTCAAACCAACGGAGTGTCAGATAATTGATCTTTTACCTTTCTTTTACCGGTCTCATATCACGGTCGGCGTTTGCGGTCCTATTTTGGTGCTTCAGCTGCTTCAAACTCAGCTATGTCCTCAGGGCTCAGTTTCCATTCGACCGCTGCTATATTCGAGTCTATTTGTTCCACTTTACGCGATCCGGCAATTACCGTACTTACGTATGGCTTAGACAATAGCCAGGCAATGGCCAATTCACCCATAGTGTGTCCATGGTTTTTTGCGAAAGACTCCCATATGGTCAGCTTTTCGAAATTAGTGTCGGTGAAGAAGATATCATAAGCTCGGTTCCCGGGTGGACCAGCCGGACTGGGACCGGATAAACGCCCATCAGCCGGTCTTTCCTCGCCTTTACGGTATTTCCCGGTCAGGAAGCCTCCAGCCAGAGGAAACCAGGGTATGATACCGACATTTTGGACAAGACAGCAGGGGACAAGTTCGCTTTCTATACTGCGCTCCAGTAGATTATACCTGACCTGGTTTGTGGCGAAAGAATGAAGGTTATGAGTCCTAGAGGTCCAGAGTGCCTCGGTGAGCTGCCAGGCAGTGAAGTTGGAACAGCCAATATAACGCACCTTACCGGCCCGGATTAAATCATCCAGGGCCCTGAGTGTCTCTTCGATTGAAGTTTGTGTATCGGGGAAGTGCATCTGATACACGTCTATGTAGTCCGTCTGTAGTCGTTTCAAGCTGGCCTCTGCTGCTCTGATTACATGATAACGTGAACCTCCCCGGTCGTTTGGGTTGTCACCCATTGGACCGCTAAACTTTGTGGCGATAATCACCCTGTCGCGTTTGCCCTTTAAAGCTTTGCCGATGAATATCTCTGAGTTTCCATGGTCGTAGATATCTGCCGTATCGATGAAATTGATACCTACGTCCAAGGCGTGGTTTATGACTGATATCGACACATTTTCGTCTGCATACCAGCCAAAATTATTACCTCCCAGACTGACCTGTGACACCTTGAGCCCAGTATTTCCGAGCTTACGGTATTCCATTTTATCCTCCCTGAAATTCTTATTTCTTATCTTCTACTCAAGATGGTAATCACAAAAGGGCAGCTATTATTTTGACAGTCTGACATCCACCACGGTCGGTTTACCACTACGTACTTGAGAAATAGCGTCTCTTAAAGCAGGTAATACATCGGCCGGGTCTTCCACCATCAGTCCATAAGCACCACAGTCTCGAGCAATTGATGCATAGTCAGGAGGAGGTGCTATGTCCACACCCACATCGAATGCCATCTCATCTGAAAGTATATATTCGCCATAGGCTCTCTGTACCAGACCTCTAATGGCACCGTACGACTGGTTGTTAAATATGATTGAGAGAAAGGGAGCTTTGTATGAAACTGCCGACCAGAGAGTGGCTACCGGACAACCCCAGACAAAACCTCCATCTGTCACCAGGTTCACCACGGTACTTTGAGGACTAGCAAGCTTTGTTCCTAAAGAAGCGCCTAATGCCCATTGTATTGAACCGCCAGCGCAAGCAAGAAGTGTCCCGGGTTGGGTACGGTCAATCTGTTCTGCCACCGACGCTGAATGACTGATTGTCTGGTTTAGAATGATCGTGTCTTCATCGATAACCTCAGAGATACATCGACAGAGCCAGTCCGGTGAAATGGGTTTTTGCTCAGCCTTATTCATTGCCATATCACGGGATTTGTGGCGTTGCTCGTTGTGGTCAAACTCGAGTTGCCGCCAGCGCTCGCGAAACAGTTCAGGTTTTCCCTGGCTTATCATCTGGCTGATTATCTTCTTCAGGGCCGGGATAATAATTCTGGAATCATCTTTGATGAAGATATCCGCTTCTTTGCCCCATAGCTGCCTGCCTTGAGTTAAAGCGTCAATATCAATATGAATAATTTGGGTATCTGGTTTAGGTACGCCTCCTGATACGTAGGGCGTATCATAATCAATGACCAGGATAACATCTGCATTTGCCACATAAGGAGTTGTCCTCCCTCTGCCACCTATCTGACCCCTTCCGCCAAACAGAGGGTGTGTAGTGGGGAAATTCATTCTGGTTGACCCGGAAAGCACCGGGGCCGATAAGGTCTCAGCTAATTCGACCAGTGATGCTACCGATTCATGATATCTGCCCGTATAGCCGGTTAGTATTAAAGGTTTATCCGCATCTATCAAAATCCTGGCGATCTTTTCCAAGTCAGCCTGTGTCGTAGACAGTACTGCATCTCCGTTTGGTGGTTCTATCAATCTCTTCTCAATTGTTTTTGTGAGGATTTCCAGCGAGTAGGACAGATAGACCGGCCCGCGAGGTTCGGTCAAAGCAGTCTTAAAACCCTGCTGAAGAATATCATGTATGTTTTCACCAGAATCAAGATGGTGGGCCCATTTAACACAATTACGGACTATATTACTTTGGTCATAAGGTTCATGAAGCCAGTCTGCCCGATTTCCCTGCGGTAATAACCCGGCCCAGAGAATGACGGGTACCCGTCCCCACTGAGCATTATGCAGAGCGCCTCCCACCTGCATAGTACCCAGTTCAGCGTGTACCATAACAACCTGTGGCTTGCCTGAAGCCATATAATGTCCATGTGCCGCACTCATGGCAACCGATTCGTCAAGACAAAGTATTAATTTCGGGGCACGGTTACCTGCTGCTGTCAGTTTAGAGACTGCAACCTGAACCGGTACGGTGTCTACACCAGGATTAAAAAAGATATTGTCCACATGATATGTATTTAGTATTTCCACAAAAGCTTCAGCACCTTCATACTCGTCCATAACTATCTCCAATCTATATCCATATCTTTATGGCGTCAGTTTAAAACAAAGGTACCATAAGGTCAATTAAAAACGAGGATTAAGGTTCCTTTTTTATGTTGACAACCTTTTTGGGGAAGAATAAACTATAATCCCAGAGTATAAGAATTAGAATTTATGAGGAGAGTAGAAATGGTAAAAGAAAAGGTTTACAAATGTCTCAATCCCATCGGCAACCAGGCTCCGGTCGACCAATTTCCTCTGGCGCCCCGGCTAAATGAACTAAGCGGCAAGACCGTCCATCTGAGTATCTGTGGTGAGATGGATATCTGGGTACCTTTAGAGAAAAAATTGAAAATTGATTTTCCCGAAGTCAACTGGACGGTAAAGAAAACGTATGGTATTAATCCGGTCCCATTATCAGAAGAAGAGAGGAAAACGACTGATGGAGTGATACTGGGGGTCTGCTGGTGACACGGGGCTGTGAACAGGCAGTTGCCTTACGTAGAAGACCTTGAGAAATCAGGTATCCCGACAGTGCTACTTCATTACCATGAACAGACTGGAAAGCTCAACAATGATCTAAAGCTATACGGTATTCCTCATCTCCGGATGGTAGAAGCTGACCGTAAGTCTCCCGGGGGAATCGATGAAGCCGATAAGATCATGCAACCCTTGCTCGATGGAATTACCAAGCCTCTGACTGAAAAGGAAAAAGAAGGTGGCCACTGGGCGCTTGAAGACGCCAGGATACTCTTCGAGGGCACCCTCGAAGAAGCCGAGGAATTTTACAATCAGACAGAGAATATCCCCGGTATACTGGATGCTCCATTCGCCATGTATACGGATGGATTACCTGTAGTGGTACCCACCGAGGAACGGGTTAAGGCGATGCTGGTAGGTACCAGCCACAAACCGGATGAACTGATAACTATCCAGCGAGATATAGAAATAGGGATGAACCAAACACGATTTCAACGCAAGAAGGGTGATGTGGTGCAGTTCCTGCCTATGTTCAGGACGGCCACTGTAGAACAAGTGGCAGTTAACGCCGTGATGTCCGGATGTAAGCCGGAATACTTCCCAGTGGTGCTGGCTATTGCGGAATCAGGCGGCGGTTGTGCTGATGGCCGAGGAGGCGGGGGAGCGTTTCTTGTTAGCGGCCCTATCTACAAAGAGATCGGTATGAATGTTACCAACAACATATTCGGTATAGGGACCCCGGCCAATAAGGCAATCGGCCGGGTCGGCAGTCTGCTCTGGCGCAATCTTGGCGGCTTTAAGGAAAGCGTCACCACCATAACGACTATTGGCAGCCCTGTTACCAATGGCGGTTTTATCTTGGCCGAGTATGCGGAGGGACTGCCGCCAGGATGGAAAGGTTTGAACGAAGAGCTTGGCTTCAGGAAAGATGAGAGTGTTCTCATGTCCTTCAGGCCAGGCGCATGGGGGCTTGGCCAGGAACATATGCCGGGCGTATACCGGTCGCTCCAGAGGACCGGTCACGGTGCTATAGCCAGGTACCTCGATGTCAAAGGAATCGTCGGCCCTCACAACTATTTAGAATTTCTCACCAAAGGAATCTGGGCATGCAAAGAGGGAGGTTTTACAATTGCCATGCCTCCCCAGATAGCCATGGATATGTATAACCTGGGCTTTAAGTCAAAAGACGAAATTTACGAGTGGATATGGAAGAGAAGC
>JAZFUA010000282.1:0-2905 GCA_036446975.1 Dehalococcoidales bacterium | reverse complement strand
TATTTGAGCTGTGCTTTACCGTGACTACCGACCCGCTTGAAATGGGTAAATTTATATGGCCGTCAACGCTTAGTGTTACCGAATAAGCGAGGCTGAGCCGTAATTTAACTGCCGCTGTTGAGGGTAATACCAAGGAGTAGGATGAACTGAGATGGGGCGTTATCGGTATCAGTACCAGTTCTTTAGCTTGTGGGTGTAGAACCGGACCGCCGGCGGCCAGTGCATATCCCGTGCTGCCGGTGGCAGTTGCCACGATAACCCCGTCAGACTTATAAGTGGTCAGTAGTTCATCATTGATGATAGCTTCTACATAAATTACCCTGTTTACTTCTCCCCGCGCTACTACCACATCGTTCAGGGCAAAAAACTTCTGAGGTGACGTTGCCTTCCCGTCTCCGGGAGAAAGTTCAGCTTCTATCAGTGAACGCTCGTCAATCCAGCCTTCACCGGCCAGCAAAGCGGTCAGTTTTTCCTCAGCTTCATCAACGCTAAGCTCGGTCATAAAGCCCAGATTTCCCAGGTTGATGCCGGTAATTGGGGTCGGTTCGGGAACAATCAGCTGAGCTGCTCGCAGGATGGTGCCGTCACCCCCGATACTGAGAATTAAATCGGTACCGTTTACCTGAGACCTGGCTGTCTCTCCCTCCCAGGCAGAACATACCCAGGTGGATACACCTTTAGCGCCCAGGAACTCTTCCAGTTTCCTGGCCAGGTCATAAGCGGCCTCTTTCATTGGGTGGTAGAGAATGCCAATCTTTTTCATAACACTGCTTTTACCGTATTATTAATGGCTGTCAGGAGAACAAGGTGTAGCCTCCATAGTCCCAAGCAATTATAGCCTTGCGCAGGCTATTAGTAAAGTTTTTTCTACTTCTTGACCCAGCCATCATTTTAGCATTATTCTATTATATAAGTCCCTGGAGGTTAATAATATTGAGGAGGATCAGGAGCAATAATGGAGCTGAAAACGGTCTACTTTGAGAAACCCGGTGAAGATAATACTGATGAATCTTTCGGTATCGCTAAAGCACGGGCAAAGGAACTTGGTATCAAAACTGTAATAGTGGCATCCACCCGTGGGAACAGCGCCGTTAAAGCGGTAGATGCTTTTAAGGGGATGAAAATTATTGTGGTGACCCATGTTACCGGTATGAGAGAGGCCAATATCCAGGAATTAACCGAAGAAAACAGGCAAAAGATAGAGAGTAAAGGTGGCATTGTAATTACTGCCGAGCATGCCTTTACCGGGATAGAAGGAGCCATGCGTAAGAGGTTCAACATGCATTCGCTTGGTGATATAATCGCCTCTACCTTACGTGTCTTTGGACAGGGGATGAAGGTAGTCTGTGAAATAGCTATCATGGCCGTTGATGCCGGTAAGGTGTCCACCGATGAGGATGTTGTCGTCATAGGCGGCACCGGCCGGGGGGCGGATACGGTAGTGGTACTGACTCCGGTAAATACCAGGAATTTCTTCGATTTGAAGATCAAGGAGATTCTCTGTAAACCTCACTTTTAGCGGGCGAGTGTCAAGGGGACAGGGGCTTAAGGGGAGCGCATGCTCCCCTTTTTGATAACTGCCCTCTCCTCTCGGGTTTGGATTGCGCTGAACCGTCATCAACCCCTATAATAATATCAGGGGAATGAAAAAACGATGAGTTACCGGGAGCACCAGCAGGATTCGCCGCGGAGCGTGAGTTGCGCCGTTCTTACCTTCTCAGATAGCCGTACCGAGCAGGATGATGAATCGGGCAAGCTGATCTGCCAGAGGCTAAAAGAGAACGGCCACCGGGTAATTGATTACACCGTTTTGAAAGATGACTCGGAGGCTATCAGGCAGAAGATTTCTGAACTGCTGGCCCTTGATGAGCTTCAGGTTATCATTACCAATGGCAGCACCGGAGTCAGCCACCGGGATGTGGCTGTTGAGACAGTGTCTCCGTTTCTGGAGAAGAAGCTGGACGGCTTCGGTGAGCTTTTTCGCTACTTATCTTATCAGGAGATAGGTACGGCCAGTATTATGAGCCGGGCAATCGCCGGTCTGGCCGGGGGTAAGGTTATTATCTGTCTTCCCGGTTCGCCGGGAGCGGTCAGGCTGGCAATAGACAGCATTATTCTACCTGAAATCGGACATATGGTCAGGGAGGCAGCAAGATGAAACTTTTTGGAGCGCTTCTGTCCTTCGAGGAAGCAAAAAAAATTGTCGAGGAAATCATAAAACCCATCGACCGAGTGGAAATGGTCGATATCGATGACGCCGTGGGCAGGATACTGGCCGATAATTTTGTAGCTGCGCTGGATACTCCGCCCTTTAACCGGTCGGCTATGGACGGTTACGCCGTGAGGGCGGAGGATACTTTTGGTTCCGGCCAGATGAAGCCCAATGTGCTGGAGATGGTTGGCACTCTGCATGCCGGTGACACACCGTCAAACGCAGTGGCTGCCGGACAGTGTATCCAGATTGCCACCGGGGCGATGATGCCGGATGGGGCCGATGCGGTGGTAATGGTTGAAGATACCGAAGCCGGGGATGGGCGTGTAAAAATATTCAAGCCAACCTATCCCAAAGCAAATGTGGGTAAGCTGGGAGAGGACATCAAGTCGGGCGAGTCCGTTCTCAAGCAGGGAGCCCTGTTGGATGCGGGTAAGGTGGGCGTGCTAACCTCTCAGGGAATCACTGCAATTAAGGTCTACGAAAAACCGCGTGTAGCCATTCTTCCTTCCGGGGAGGAGATAGCTGAAATCGGCAGTGAGTTAAAACCGGGACAGTTATATGATATTAACTCTCATACCATCGCCTCGGTAGTGAAGGAAAACGGGGGTATTCCCCTGCGGATGGGAGTCGTGGGTGATACAAAAGAGGATATCAGGGCCAAAATCAGCTCCGCTCTGGATAATGACCTGG
>JAZFUA010000281.1:0-6906 GCA_036446975.1 Dehalococcoidales bacterium | reverse complement strand
CATAAGAAAAAAGGGGTCGAGGGCAGGACTAATGGGTTTTTTTGATTTGGGCATGGGGGAAATATTACTGGTTATCGTAGTGGCTATGATAATCTGGGGGCCGAGCAAGATACCCGAGATAGCCAGAACGCTGGGAAAGATAATCCGCACCCTGAAAAAAACCAGCTTCGATTTGACGGCAGAGATAAGAAAGGAACTGGAAAAGGAAGAAACAGACTCCCCGTCTCAGCCGGAAATAAACCGGGACATCAAGACCGGCGAATCCCAGGACAGGGACACTTCCGAATCGGCCAACACTATGCAGGCAAGCCCGAAGGACCAGTAAGTTATTAGCGATACAATGAGTACTGACACAAACAAACTGTCCGTTCTGGGACACTTTGGCGAGCTGCGCAAGCGCCTGATCAGAAGCGTAATCGCCATAGCGGTTACCGTAATCATCTCCTTTTTTTTCTACGAACAGATTTTCGAAATCCTGCTCGTTCCGGCGCCTCCGGACATTAATCTTCAGGCTATTAAGATGACCGAGATGCTCAGTACCACTATGCGGGTATCCCTGATTAGCGGCATCATACTGGCTATGCCCTACCTGACTTACGAACTTATTATGTTTGTCTCTCCGGCGCTCACCCGCCGGGAAAAAAAGTACACCCTTATAATACTCCCCTGGATAGTGCTGATGTTCGCTGCCGGCGTTGCTTTTGCCTATTTCGTTTTAGTACCCCGGATAACGGGGTTCCTGATTAGCTGGGGCAGCAATATAGTTTCCATCCAGCCGATGTTCAGTGATTACATCAATATCGTAACCCGGCTGCTACTGGTTGTCGGCCTCGTTTTTGAAATGCCGGTACTGACAACTTTCCTGGCCCGGATTGGAGTTATCAAGCCGAAGTGGCTGGCTGACAAACGCAAACCGGCAATCGTAGTGGCCTTTATTCTGGCTGGCGCCATTACCCCTACCATCGACCCCATAAATCAGACCATCATAGCCCTGCCACTGATTGTCCTTTATGAGATGAGTATCTGGCTGGCCAAGCTTGCCTACAAGAAAAAAAGTTCTGCTGATTAAGCCCTTGAAGCGCCGGCAGCCTGAAATTTGACAAAAGTAAAACCAGTTTAATAGAATAGAACACACTGACAAGCAAGAATGAGGGGGTCAATAATAAATAATGAAGGAGGTAAGAACGATGACCTGGCTATTACGTCCGAATTTCGTTTGAAACTGAGCTAATCAGTTCGGTGCAGGTTCTGCATCGGTCATGCGTTCGAAGAACCTCCGTCTCTATGGGAGTTCGCTAATGTCCTAGCGCCTTAGCAACTTCTGTTGCTGTATTCGGTAACAGCCGCCAAAGCGATGGTCGAGGTTCTTCGATCATCGTATTTTTTTGTCCGAAAAACAAACAGGAGTTGAATATCTTATGAAATCTTATCTGAAAATAAAAGCAAGGCGGAATCCCCGAAAAGATGAAATACTGGAAAGATTGTCAAACAAGCTACCCACAAAGTGGCTGGCGGTCATCTTCATTTTGGTAGCTTTAATTCTGCTGGCTGGAGCCGGCTGTTCAGCCAGCCGGGAAACGGAAAAGGTTTTCCGCTTCGCCGGAATTCCCGATCAGGACGCCGCCCGGTGGGCACAACGCTACGCTACAGTTTCCGAGTACCTGAGCAAAGAACTGGGCGTCGCGGTGGAGGCTGTGCCCTCGGCAGACTATTCCGCGGTAGTGACCGGGTTCGAGAGAGGGGACATTCAGATGGGCTGGTTCGGCGGGCTTACCGGAGTGCAAGCCAGGCTGGCCGTTCCAGGTTCTGAGGCCATCGCCCAGCGACCCCGGGATGCCAACTTCCATTCTGTATTCGTTGTCCAGGCAGACCTCCCGGTAGAGAAACTCGAAGACCTCTCAGGGCTGACCTTTACCTTCGGCAGCGAAAGCTCAACTTCCGGCCATCTGATGCCCCGTTATTTTATGCTTGAGGCGGGTATTGCCCCGGACGAGGACCTAAACGGTCTGCCCGGTTATTCCGGGTCTCATGACAAAACCTGGAAGCTGGTGGAGAGCGGCGCCTACCAGGCCGGAGTTCTGAACGAAGCCGTGTGGGAAACAGCACTAAATGACGGAAAAGTGGACCTGTCAAAGGTCAGCAGTTTTTACCTGACTCCCCCCTACTACGACTACAACTGGACCATCCGGGGCGATATTGACGAGATCTTCGGGAAAGGTTTTAAAGACAGGGTAAAAGCCGTGCTTCTGGCCATTGGGCCTGATGAACAGGATATTCTGGACCTTTTTCATACCGACAGCTTCATTGATACCGAGAATGATAACTACGATGCCATTCTGAGCATAGCGCGGCAGGTAGGAATCATTCAGTGATGCACACGAATGACAACCCGGTACCAGCTTTCGTTCTCGATGGCGTCACCAAAACCTACCCCGGAACAGTGGCCTTGGCCCCGGTTTCACTGGAAATAGCCATGGGAGAAAGAGTAGCTATTGTGGGCCCCAGCGGGGCTGGTAAGACCACACTGCTCCACCTGCTGGGAGGCGTGACCCAGCCAGACCAGGGACATGTCCTGATACACGGCCAGCCCCTGGCTGCTTTCAGGTATGGCCGGGAGCTTGCCAACCTGGTGGGAATTATCCACCAGCAATTCGACCTGGTGCCCCAACTGTCCGTGATGCATAATGTTCTGGCCGGCCGACTCGGCCAATGGAGTCTCCTCTATTCCCTGGTTTCCCTAGTCTCTCCAAGGGAACGCTCTCTGGCTCTCCAGGCTCTGGAAAAGGTTGGCATCACTGACAAGGCCTACGAGAGAACGCTGAGACTTTCAGGCGGCGAGCAACAACGGGTAGCGGTAGCCCGGCTGCTGGTGCAGGACCCCCGCGTAATTCTGGCCGATGAGCCGGTGGCTTCCCTGGACCCTGAACGGGCGGAGGATTTACTGCGTCTGCTCAGTAACAGCGCCATTGAACAGGGAAAGACTCTGGTGGCAAGCCTGCATGTTGTAAGCCTGGTGATGAGACACTTCTCCAGAGTTATTGGTCTACGGAATGGGAAGTTGCAATTTGATCTTCCTGCTGGCGAAGTGACGGAGGAAATGCTTGAGCATCTCTACAAGGTGGGGAGCATTGAGAAATGAGAAGGTTTTTTGAAAGCAAGGGCTTTCTCTCTATTCTGCTTCTGGCTGCCCTTGCCTGGAGCGTATCCGCTGTAGATTGGGGCAGACCCCTGGTTCACCCGGGTGGGGTAGCCCCGCTTCTCCAATTCCTGGCAGCCCTTTTAAAACTTGAGGTCTCCCCATCATTTCTCAAGATGGCCCTGCTGGCCAGCTGGCAGACCACGGCTTACGCTGTGGCCGGTATTACCCTGGCAATTGCCCTGGGCTTTCCTCTGGGTATCATCGCATCGGGGGTATTAGCCAGGTCACAGTGGATACGCCGGCCGATGATATTAAGCACCCGCTTCCTGCTGGCTATATTCCGTTCCGTCCATGAGCTGGTCTGGGCTTTGCTCTTCGTGGTAGCCATCGGCCTGTCA
This sequence comes from Dehalococcoidales bacterium, assembly GCA_036446975.1. Classification (GTDB taxonomy): domain Bacteria; phylum Chloroflexota; class Dehalococcoidia; order Dehalococcoidales; family UBA2162; genus JAZFUA01. Next base: position 3,369 of record JAZFUA010000281.1, on the reverse strand, counting down.
CCGATGACCGCTATCTTGGCCCTGGCAATTCCCTATGGCGGTATCCTGGGACGAATTTACGCGGAAATATTTAACGATGTTCCGGCTGAACCGCTAAGAGCGCTGAGAGCATCGGGCTGTTCCGAATTGAAGGTCTTTCTCTACGGCCGCCTGCCTATGGCTCTCCCCGATATGCTGAGCTATACTTTCTACCGGCTCGAATGTGCCATACGGGCGGTGATAATTATGAGCTTCGTGGGTGTGGGCGGCCTGGGATACTATATACTGCTGTCTCTGAACGATTTACTCTACGGCCAGACATGGACCCTGCTATTATTTCTCATTGTCCTGATTTTGGTAGTGGATATGTGGAGCGTTACCCTGCGACGGAGACTGGTATCGTGAACAAAGGTGCTGAGATTACCCCGCTAACGCGGCTAAAGCGACCTTTCAGCCTGACGACTTTCTCGCTGGCAGCTTTCCTGGCTCTGGCGATCGCTTCATGGAGTTTTATCATTTTCCTGGACAACGGAGATATTTTAGTCCTTTTCTCCACGGACACCTGGGTTCGTGTCACTGATTTTATTGGCAAGCTGGCCGGAGAAGGGACTGAAGGAAGGATAGCCCTCTTTCAATTAGAGGAATGGGCCAGAACCGGAAAGCTGGCCTATGATACCCTGGCAATGAGTATCCTGGCAATTAGCTTCGCCGGGGTCGGAGTCCTGCTCACTTTTCTTCCGGCAGCCAGCAACATAGCCTTTGGAGAACTGGCTCCTTCCCGTTCACCGGTCTGGCGGGTTCTCTTTTTTACCATCCGCGGAGTCTACATGTTCACCCGGGCCATTCCGGACCTCATCTGGGCAATGCTGATCATCTTTTTCCTCTCTCCCGGTATACTGGCGGGGGCGCTGGCACTGGGACTCCACAATTACGGGATATTGGGCAAGCTGTCAGCCGAAATAGTGGAAGATATGGACCCGCGGCCAGCCCGGGCCCTCCGGGCCGCAGGAGCAGGAAATTTCCAAATGCTGGCCTATGGCATCATGCCCCAGGTGCTGCCCAAATTCTTCACCTACCTCCTCTACCGCTGGGAGGTGGTCATTCGCACTACGGTAGTGGTTGGCTTCGTGGGGGCAGGGGGACTTGGTCGTGAATTCCGTCTGGCATTAAGCTGGTTCCACTATGACGAGGTAGCCTTGTTACTGGTCTGGTATCTGCTGCTGGTGATTGCCGTAGACCTGCTCTGTGCTTACCTGCGCCGGCTGGCCCGTTAAGTCAGCTGTTTCAGAAGCGGTCGGCATTCGGAAAATGCAAGGTTTAGTCGATTGGGCAAACAGCAACGATAAAACCGCATTCTTCTAACGAGGATGATTTATGGAAAAAAGAAAATGGTGCTAACCGGGCAATTACTATATACTTTACCTGTTCACAGACCAGGGAGCGGATGAGTCCCGGTGGGCTTTGCGGACTTCAACTCCGTTGGGGGGCATTAGTAGTGTCTTCGGTGGGTTCGACTCCCATGCGCTCCCGCCATCTATGCCTGTTTTGCTTTGTGCGGTTACCTGGTCCCCTTCTCCAATCTGTTGACAAACCCCTGTTAAAGACTAAACTCAAGTCTGATATGAGAGGTCAAATAATAAAAACAGCACTATTTCGGTGATGGCCACAGCTGATAAGTATTGTCCACAAGTGATTTCATCTTGTTGTCATCTGCCTTTTGTTTCTTCTTTAATTCTTCGCCTTTGGCCATCAGTTCAATGATTTGAAATACGGTTTTCGCTTTTCCGGCCAATACAAACTTCTCCATAATCAATCTCCTTTCTCAGTCATCGTCGGTATATATTCAAGTATACAGAACATATGTTCTATTGTCAATACTCTTTATCATCCAGTTTACTATTTAAATGAATGAACCGGGATTTTGCCTTTTGAACGGCTCCAGATTTAGACCGGCAGAGATAACCCGGGTAGATTCCGGCTGGTCTGGGGGACGAGTCCGGCCTGTGAATTTGTGCCAGCCAACCCGGATGCCTGACAGTCTTCGGACGGGTGGCCCTTCGGATAGAATTTAATCTTTGCCAAGGCGTATGAAGCTAAACAACCAGAAAATCAGAATAGCGCCACTTATATAGGCAGCAACCGTAAATACAAATAATATTGGCGAGTCACCTACCCGGAAAATTAAGGTCAAGATTAGAAATAATCCGAATATGGAAACAGGTTTATATTTTGTTACAACCTTCCAGGCAAACTCCGTAAACCTTCTTCCCTCTGACCACAAAGCCCTAATAAAATTCATATTTCCAGAACCCCCTTTTATATAAGCAGGTCACATTTTAGCCTTGAGTTTAGTCCTATATGATGAGTTTGTCAAGAGATGAATCTGGGTGAGTTCTGTTTGCATTTGGTTGACTCCATGTGTCATTGCGAGAAGGCATAACCGACATGGCAATCTGGGAGGTGTGGTGTATCCTCCTCCCACACAGATTACTTCGGCTTCCGTCTGCGGCGGAATGGTCTTGCGATGACGGCACCAACCACAGCCGAACAGTACCGTTTTTCCTGTAAACAGGAAAGAGAGCTGTCAGGTCGGTTAGCTGGCAGGATAGTCTGAGGTCCTGGATGAGAGTGATTAGTTTAGAGGATCCTGTCCTTGGGAATATAGCCGGGAGAAGAAACACCGGGGGACTGGCTTTTGGAGTATTTTTCAGCGGTAAATGGGGAAAAACCTTCAGTTATTTTTTTACCATCCAGATATATCTGAAGGGCAGCGCCACACATTACACAACTCTGATTCCGCGGCATTCGTAAAGCTTCACCAACGCGACAATATCCGCACTTCGGGCATCTGCCTTCAAGCATACCCAATAATATTATATTTTCATAGTGTTGTCAATGCGTTCTCACATTGTTACACAATTGGATTAAAATAGTCACCCCCTGATGGTTGGTCTGGCACCCGCAGACAAGGAACCGACCCCTTTGTACCAGGCCAAACAAAGAGTGTATTCCAGCCAGATTTTTTACTCGCCAAGGTAGATGTAAGATCGGGTGAAATTGTTAGTTTCAGGGCTGACAGGGGGTACAGCCAATCATCTATCCATCCCAAAATCGGGGTGAGTTTCTATATAAAGTGCGTAGGTGTCAGCCGTATCAGGCATCACTCCCATATCTACCAGACAATCCTCACACATTACTTGACCCTTGTGCACATGAACTTTACCGGGATATTCCCTAGCTTCCTCTTCGTTGAACTCACGGTCACATTTTTCGCATTTAATCTCTTTAGCCATAGCCAGGACCTCCTTATTTTATCCCTATTCCAGCCAGAAATTGAGTACTTTATTTAATGATTTAACTCTAATACCTGAAGGGGGTATTGTCAACCGG
>JAZFUA010000280.1:0-8313 GCA_036446975.1 Dehalococcoidales bacterium | reverse complement strand
TTGACCTACTCCTGGGACCTGGACAACAACGGAACCTTTGAGACGCCGGAACAAAGTGTGACCTTCTCAGCGGCGGGGCGCGACGGGTCCAGCAGTCAGACTGTTGTCCTGCAGGTCTGTGACGATGATGGTGCCTGCGCCACGTCAGCCGCTATAGTCAACATCACCAATGTAGCTCCTGCCCTCGGAGGGGTAAGCGGGCCGTCTGACCCGGTGCAGGTTAATACCACGGTTAACGTCGACGCCGACTTCACAGACCCGGGCTTGCCCGACAGGCACACGGCTGTTTGGGATTGGGGAGATGGTAATACTTCTGCGGGGATAATAAGCGAATCGGACGGCTCCGGTAATGCAACCGATAGCCATATTTACACCACTGCCGGAGTCTATACAGTAACTCTGACAGTGACTGACGACGACCTGGATTCAAGCCAGTCCGTGTACCAGTATATTGTCGTTTACGACCCCGAGGGTGGATTCGTCACCGGCAATGGCTGGATTGAATCGCCCAAAGGCGCATACGCTGCTGACTCAAGCCTTACCGGCAAGGCTACTTTCGGCTTTGTTTCCCGGTACAAGAAGGGTGCCAGCATACCGACAGGGCAAACACAGTTCCAGTTCCGTATCGCTAACCTGAATTTCCACAGCGGCAGCTACCAGTGGCTGGTCATTGCTGGGTCCAGGGCACAGTTCAAGGGTGAGGGCACTATTAGCGGTGAAGGAAACTACGGCTTCATGCTGGTCGCTACAGATGGTGAGGTCAATGGCGGCGGCGGAATCGATAAATTCCGTATCAAGATATGGGATAAGAATAACGGTGATGTAATCGTCTACGATAACAAACCGGGTGAGAGCGACGACTCAAACGAGACAACAGAACTAGGTGGTGGTGGCATAGTTATCCATAGTAAATAAATATACCAACATAATGTCTTACTGTGAAGCCCCGGTACTTCCAGGTCTTTTCGTCATTGACTCTGTTTTCCGAATTTTGCCACTTCATAGCCATCCCCTTGGAATAAGATTGATATACGCATTTAATATACATTTTGCAAGATAATATTTATTATTTTTCGATTACCGAAGAATCGTTCCTTTTTTGGGAAGAGGATTCAGGTTTGACATTCAGGCGTGAATAATTGCGGACCTTTTTACGCGTAATTAAATAATATACGTTATTTATTCTAGCCTGCTAGAGGCCAAAAGATGCTCTGAACCGAAGTCAGGGTGCCAATTTTACCTCCTCCCTCGGGATACCGTCAGCCGTCAATCTGATAAATAGTCCCCTTGTTCGTGTCTCAAACAGCCTCTTTGCTCTTATTTCTTTCTTATCTGATATAATTCCCCCTGCTGGCTTATGACACAAAAATTCCCATTATGCTTATTTATATCCTATATTATAGCTTTTTTATGCATTTCCATTGACATATTAGATGAAATAGTGTATTTAATACCAATATATAGGCAATATATGATATTGAGAACGATGATTAAACCGATGGAAACCTGGAGATAGAAAATCCTTTGTCTTCGATTTAACAACTTACTCTGGAGTTACGACTTTTAACAATTGCTGAAATTCTGGAATAGACAAGGCGAACGATAAGTTAAACACTATAGTGGAAAATATATAAGGAGCACGAAAAGAGATGAAAAAGAAGTTTGTCTGGATTTTGGTAAGCTGCCTGATGGTGCTGTCTCTCGTGATAGTATCATGCGGGGAGGCTGAAGAAGAAGAAATTGTAAAAGAGCCCGAAGAGGAGAGAGTAGAGGAGACTGTCGTTGATCCAGATACCCCCAAATACGGCGGCACTCTGGTGCTTACCCAGAACACCCCCAATGATGACTGGAATCAGAGTGTAGCCCTGACCGTCAACTGGAATTTCCTTTTTGACACTATCCAAGCAGCAGACTGGGCAAAAGGCAATGCAGGCGGCTACGGCAGTGGCGAAAGCGACTGGACGAGCAGCTACGACAGGTTCGACCACTATACCACCTACGTCGTGGAGGACTATGAATGGTCCATCGATGAGAGTACCGATGAGGCTACCATCGTCTACCAGATCCGCCAGGGAATCCACTATTACGAAATACCGGGGAATTCCTACAGCGCTGAGGTGGGCGGTCGCGAAATGACCGCGGATGATGTGGCCTGGACGTTGCAATGGCAGTCCCGTACTGTGGGTAACTATCTGAATGTAAGTAACCCTTACTTGAGAGACGCCTATATTGAAAAGACTGGCCCCTGGGAAGTCACCGTCAAATTCACAGGTATAAAATACCTGATGCCCGCGCTTACCAATCTGAACGGCAAGTATTCCATTATCCGCGCGCCCGAGGCGGCTGAAGAGGACAGGTTTAATACATGGCAGCAGCAGATAGGCACCGGGCCTTTTATGGTCACGGATTATGTCCGCGAAAGCCAGGGCACCATTGTCAAGAACCCGAATTACTGGGGCACGGACCCGATAGGTCCCGGTAAAGGCAACCAGCTGCCTTACATTGATGGTATCAGTTATCTGATCATACCTGACCTGTCCACCCGCCAAGCTGCCTTGCGTACAGGTAAAATTGACACGCTTTTCGGCTTCTCACTTGATGATGCTGGTATGATGCGCCAGACCGCTCCGGAGCTGGAAGAGCTGCAGTACTACGGCTTCACTCCCTCCCCGCTTGCCACTATCCATATGAAAATAACCGAACCTCCTTTCGACGATGTCAAGCTGCGTCAGGCGATGATAGCCGCCACCGACTTCGAGGAAATCCGGCAGGGTCTGAACCAGGGCGAGGGATTCATCCTGTCCTACCCGTTCATGTACAACCAGGCCTACGCCGACCTCTGGATGGAGATAGACGACCCGGCAATGCCGCAAAAAGTCAAGGACCTTTACACGTACGACACGGATAAAGCCAAGCAACTTCTGGCAGATGCCGGCTACCCGGATGGTTTCAAGGTGGACGTCATGTCCACAAATACGCTGGCGGACTATCTCTCGGTACTGAAAGATATGTGGGCCAAGGTGGGGATCGAGTTGAACCTCGTTATCATGGACCAGTCCCAACTCACCTCCATTCTCAATGCACATGAGCAGGCACCGCTGTCCACCGGCCTCTCTAATTCGGTAGGCCGGTTCTACCAGCCCTGGTCTTTCACCGGAAATCCGAGCTACTTCAATCAGAGCGGAATCAATGATCCCCTCATCAATGAGAAGCTGGATGAGGTCAGGAGTATGGCCCTCACCGATATGCCCGGCGCTATGCACACGTTCCGGGATTTCATCAATGACTATATCCTGGAACAGGCATTTGCCATCCCGGCCCCGGCCTCTCCCAACACTGCGTTCTGGTGGCCCTGGTTGAGGAACTACTCCGGCGAACTGCAAATGCTGATGGGGACATATAATAAATGGGTGCCATGGGTCTGGATAGACCAGGATCTGAAGGCATCTATGGGCTACTAACAATACCCCGGGAAGAATGTGAATAGAGGTACGAAGGCGACACAAACCGGAACTAAAGAGAAGCCATGGCAGTCATTAACTTCGGACGAAAAAATGGAGCGCCGTTTGACTGCCTGGCTCTCTCCCCCGGGTATTGACTTCATCTCGTCTCAAGCGGAGGCTGATTATAAGAGTCGTGTCACCCGTATTTCAGATGCGGTCCGGTTAAGGAAGCCTGACAGGGTACCCGTCATACCTCGCATATATAGCTTCACCGCGGCTTACTGTGGCTACAGTGAGAAGGACATGTGGTATGACGTGGACAAAGCCATAGATGCCGCCACCAGATGCACCCTGGAGCTTCAGTTTGATGTAATGATTCCTGCCAGCATTCCAATGGGCAGGGCGAACGAAATTCTGGAGGAAAAACAGCGCAAGTGGGCCGGATACGGGCTCCCCGATGATGCCGGCGTCCAATTCATTGAAGATGAATACATGAAGGCCGACGAGTACGACGCCTTCATACTGGATGAGTCAGATTTTCGTTGGCGCACGTATCTACCGAGAGTGTGGGGTATCGCCGGGCCGTTCGCAAAACTTAGCCCTTTAAGCACACCAGGTGTGGCCTCATTTGGCTTGCCGGATGTTCAAGAGGCATTTCAAAAACTGATGAAGGCGGGCGAGGAAATCCAACGCTGGGAAGGGAAAATAGCGGCAGCCAACAGAAAACTTATCGAGGCGGGCTTCCCTGACCTGCGCATGGCCAGCGGCCTCGGAGGAGCGCCATTTGACCGTCTTGGAGATAATCTTCGAGGGCAGCGCGGTATTGTGATGGATATGTATCGGCAGCCGGATAAGCTGCTAGAGGCACTCGATGTTATGACCAGGAAGAAGGTGCTTCAGATTCACGAAAGTTCGGATAAGGTCAAACTGGGTACCTGCCCCATTGTAGGCCAACCCCTGCACAAGGGCGCTGACAGCTTCATGTCAGACGAGCAATTCCGGACTTTCTACTGGCCTCAACTGCGTGAGATTAATATGGCTCTTATTGAGGAAGGATTCATTCCTCAGTTTCGGGCTCAGGGTGGATATAACTCCCGTTTGGAGGATATTCGAGACTTGCCTAAAGGCAAGGTCATCTGGCTGTTCGACATGACAGATATGCAGAGGGCCAAAGAGGTCTTGGGAGATATTGCCTGCATCCAAGGTAACGTTCCCCTGTCCTTGATAAACACGGGTACCCCGGAGGAGACAGCAGCATATTCCCGCCACCTGATAGATACCGTAGGTAAGAACGGTGGCTTCATGCTTGATGCTGGCGGAGGCATCGACAATAAGGGCAAGGTCGAGAACGTGCGTGCAATGATCCAGACCGCGAAAGAATACGGGGTATACTAGGCCTTTCCTCAAATAGTAGAACGCCGTGCTTTTCACGAGCTCAGAAGGTCCTCCGAGAAAACGATTTTATGAAGGAGATATGATATGTGCAGCGCATTATTAAAAACAACAATTACGGAAGCGGCGAGAGAAATCACAGTATGTCATGAAACGGATGTAGTTGTCGTGGGGGGTGGGCCGGCGGGAGTGGCGGCCGCTGTAGCCGCGGCGCGAAATGGCGCTAGGACTGCTCTGGTAGAGAGATATGGTCACCTGGGTGGCATGGCTACAGGGGGGCTGGTTATCCTTATTCCCTTCCTGAGTGACGGCACGGAGCAACAGGTGATGGCCGGACTCATGCAGGAGATGGTTGACCGCCTTGATGTCAGGAAAGCTGCCCTTTATCCCAAGAAAGAAGAATGGGGTTCAAATGATGAACAAGCTCTGCGATATTGGAGGCGACGCGGCACCGGCTCATATGTCTCCGACAAGAGGGTGCGTTACAGCGTTACGGTAGACCCGGAGATACTTAAGTGCGTCCTGAATGACATGGTTGAAGAGGCCGGCGTAAAACTATACCTCCACTCATGGGCCAGCCGCGCTATCGCGGAAGATAACAAGGTCCAAGGCATGATTTCAGAGAGTAAATCGGGCCGGCAGGCGATACTTTCGAATATTACCATCGATTGCACCGGCGATGGCGATATGTTCGCCTCGGTGGGGGCCGAATTCGATGCTACCATCGACCGCAGCCTCAGAACGGCCAACTTGGCTATGGTATACAGAATGGGGAACATCAATGCCGAGATGTACGTTGATTTCAGAGACGGCGAGCCAGAGAAACACGCTGAAGTAATGAAAAAGCTTACGGAAATGGGCGGATTCAATACCTACTGGAGAACAACCCGGGAAGACATCTTCTGGTGCAATAACTGGCTGCATGATCTGGACTGTCTGGATGTGGAAGACCTGACCAAAGCGGAAACAGATGGTCGCAAGTCAATGCTGATTTCCCTGGATTATCTGAGAATAAATGTGCCCGGTTTTGAAAACTGCTACATCGTGGACACCTGCTCACAGATAGGGACGCGCGGCAGCCGGAGATTGAAAGGAGAACACACCCTCACCTGGGAGGAGGTGACATCCGGTGTCATCCACGAAGATGCCGTTGTGATAAGTTCTCATCTTGGTCGGACGACCTCCCCGGAGCACCCGCTGGCATCCATACCCTACCGCTCTCTGGTGCCACAGAAGATAGATAATCTGCTGGTGGCGGGGCGCTGTTTCTCCTCGGATACAAGAGCAAATAATGACTATAACTGGATTCAGCACTGCATCCCGATGGGACAGGCGGCCGGAACGGCAGCGGCACTGGCAGTTAAGGCTGGCATTCAGCCCAGAAAAGTCGATTACATCGCTCTTCAAGAGCGCTTGCTGAGCCAGGGGGCAGTATTACCGGGGGTAAAGAGGGCCGCTAAGGCGTAGAACCGCCATTCATTTTTGTATGATACGGCCCTGGTGCAGGTAACAGTTTGGCAACTTTGGAGATAGACCCGGCCTGATGGCTTTTGTGGTCTGTCAACATACTATGTGCCTGGATGGAGGGAAAGATGATATTAACAGATGACGAAAAACGGATTCTCGAAGGCGAGCAGGGTGAGATTGCTCAGAGGTGTATGAGATTCCTGGTGGATTACGGTGAAGCGGCCGGCGCAGAAAGACTGGTTACCCTTGACGGAACTGTAGACCTGCATCCTGGCGGTGGTGGCAACTGGATTCCAGCCTATCAAGTTACTCTGGATGAAATCGCTGAATTAGCCAGAAAAGGTGAGAAATTCAAAGTCCCGACTTTCGCTGATAAAATCACTGGTTTTATTGTCGATGGCTGGGAAAATTGCGGTCTTTCAAACAGTGACCCAGCCTATCATAATAAGGTTATGGCGGAGCTCCAGCCATTGATTGATATGGGTATGGTTCCGACTCTTTCCTGTGCCCATTACCTGAATAGTTCTTATTGGCCTTCTGTTGGCCAGCACTGCGCCTGGGTAGAAAGTTCTGCCGTACCCTGGGCCAATGCTGTGCTGGGAGCCAGAAGCAATTTTGACGGGGGTTTTCACACTGCCTACCTTGGAAAAGCTCCGGCATATGACATGCACCTCACTGAAAACAGAGCGGCCACCGTATTGGTGCGGTGTGAGGCTGAATTAAAGTGTGATATGGACTATGATTTATTCGCATGGGCTGTAGGAGAGGCTCTGGGACTAAAAGTTCCGGCTTTTGAGGGCATCGGCCGGCCGACTACCTCTCAACTGGTGAAAATGAATTCCGCTTTTAACACCGGCGGGCAGGTACGGATGTATCATATTCCCGGATTGACTCCTGAAGCCCCCACTCTGGAAGCGGCGTTTCAGGGCAACAAGCCTAAAGAGACCATATCTATTACCCGGAAGGAACTGAGAAAAGCTTATGAAACGTTAAATTACGGCTCGAGTGATGATATCGATTTTGTTTCTCTGGGTTGCCCCCACTATAACATCGAAGAGCTGAGAAAGGTGGCGGATTTGCTGGAAGGGAAGAAATGTAAAGTCAGGCTTTGGGTAATGACCAACCCCGGGGTATACCCGCTTGCCGAGTTGGCAGGCCACAAAAAGAAGATTGAGGATGCCGGCGGCTTATTGTTGTCTGGGGCCTGCCCCGGCATCGTGAGGGGTAAAGTAATGCCTGGCGATGAATATCCCAATGTTGTAGCTATGGATGCTGCTAAACAATCCTACTATATAACCGGGCACTGCCATCCTCACAACGTTCAGGTTCGGTACGGAACGATGGAAGATTGTATTAATGCTGCTATTACGGGAAAATGGCAGGGGGAATGGAGGTAGTATTGATGAGTATGGAACCGAAGAAAATCATTATAAGAGGGCGAAAGGTAATCGGCGGAATCGCGGAGGGAGAAGCTCTGGTATCAAAAATGCCCCTGATGGGCTGGGGTAATGTTGACGCTGAACACGGTTACACGGTAGAAAGGAATCATCCCTTGTACGAAGTTCCCTACAAAGGGAAAGTGCTGGTATTTACGGAACCGAGAGGGTCCGGAGGTTTCGTTGGGTATGGCCGGTCTAGGGTTTTCGGCACTCAACCTGCCGCATTTCTGTACAGAGAGGGAAATAACCTGACGGTCTTTGCCGCAATGGTAATGGATGTGCCCACGGTCACTGACTTTGACCGCGACCCTACTGAAGTCATCGAAACAGGAGACCACGTCATCGTCAACGGTGATGATGGCATCGTGGAGATAATAAAGAAGCCACGGTAATGGGAATCATTGATACTCGTTCCCTGCTTTCTTGAATAGTTCTTGGGTATATGGGTGCATACACCGGAAATTCCTGTTTTATGGTAGCCCTGGTTGGGGGTTTCTATGGGGTTAACGTTATAGATAGTTCGTGGTGTATTCAGAATATGAAAACATCAATAGAATTAAAGTGAAAAATTA
>JAZFUA010000279.1:0-3188 GCA_036446975.1 Dehalococcoidales bacterium | reverse complement strand
TTTCGGGGACCATTGGCATGTTCTCGAGAGAGAGTGAAAAGAAATTGGTCAATAGCCAGGCCCAGAGCATCAAGCTGTTCCTTTTCCAGCCATACCCGTACCCAGTCCTCTTTCTGCCCCATTATGAGAAAGAATGTTCGCTTCCCGGGCTCACCCATCGTAAAGACAGAAAGAAGGTTTACTTCGTCAAGTTCGTATCGTTTTTCCATTTGCCCGCCATTAACCCCCCTACCCGGGTTCTACTGTAAGCCTTTGAAAGATAATGCTCTTCCTCTTATAAAGATACCACTTTTCACGCTAAGGTTACCACTCGCTTGTTCACCTATTTCCGAAAAAATTAAATAAGGACCCTTTTTGAGGGGCAGGTCACTTTTTGTTGCCCACCGGCAGATGCCTTCGATACTATGTCTCCAGTCTGTTTCATCTTCCAGATTTCGTCTTAACCTCTCGCTGTCTGTAATCCCTGGAGTAAAGTCGCGGGCATGGATTTCATCAGCTCTTCCAGTGTCCAGACACCTTCTTTGTATAGACCTTTGACTTCCGTCGGCCACGAGTAGAGGGCGACTCGTCCTCGGGAAGCACCGATAACCTGACCGTTTACCTTTGCTGCTTCATCTGTTGCCAGATAAAGGACGACAGCCGGGATGTGTTCCGGACCCGGCGGGTCACTCGATTCCTCGTATATCTGTCGGGTTATCAAGCCTGCTTTGTAGAACCGTTCCCATATCTCACCGCCTCTCCGCGGGCTCATTCTGGTATCGGCTATCGGAATGATGGAATTGCAGGTGATGCCATAGCCTTCAAAGGTCATCAGGTGGGCGATTCCCGTGGATAGGCTCACCACAGCTCCCTTGGAGGCGGTATAGGCGCTTGCTCCCATGCCCAGCCAGGCAGGCGAACTGAAGTTTATTATCCGGCCCGTCCCCTGTTTTACCATATGGGCCAGGGCGTGACGGCAGGTATAAAAAGTTCCGTTAAGGTTAGTTGCGATTACCGTATCCCAGTCCTCTTTACTCGTCTCCCAGAACTTCCCCGGTCTTCTCCCCCCAATGCCGGCACAATTGACCAGGATATCTATTCGGCCATAATTTTCTACACAGGCAGTGATGATGTTCTCCGCGGCAGTGAAGTCGGCCACAGTATCATGGTTGGCTATTGCTGTCCCGCCCTCCTTTTTGATTTCGGCAACAACATCATCTGCCGGAGCGCGGTCTGAGCCGCTGCCGTCAACCGCCCCCCCAAAATCGTTCACTATCAACTTGACCCCCTGACGAGCCATAGCCAGGGCTATCTCCCGGCCCTGTCCCCGCCCACCACCGGTAACCACGGCACATTTACCATCCAACAGCTTGACCATTTGTTAACCTCACCTCCTTTGCTTGATTATGTGAATCCATTCAGTCTTAAAAAACCTGAATCGATGACTTGTGGGCTATTTCTGATTATCCGGCAAAAGCAGGAAAAGTTTAAAACTAAATAGTCACCGAGTCAAACAAGGAACCTTCTTGGGGCCCGGCCGTTTGATAATTTGTCCTGGAAATACTAAAATCAGGCTGTCGCTTGACCTGGTATCTAATGACACTTCCCTGAAACCTTACTTCCATCTAACTTTCCAGCTTGCAACAAAAGTGGGGAATTGTTGTAGTTCTATACCTGTCAGCAAACAGGAATAAATCTCTTTATTCCTTGCCCTCTATCTCATTCATCAAAGATAGAAAACTGGTTAACTCGCCGGGTACGGAGTCGGACCGGTTTACTGAGTATTTCTTATATCCGGGTTGGGAAAAGCCCTGGCCCATATAGCCGAAAATACGCACCGCAACCCCATCTCTTAACCGGTCAAAATCTCCCTTGGGGACTAGTTCCGGGTTCGGGAACGGCCATCCCATCTGTTTCTGCACCTGCCCGGTTGTTACTCCCGAACCGTGTATTTCCTCTGCGTGGACAATTGCATAAGCAATCGCAGCCCCGGAGTCCTCCGGAGGCATAGAACCCTCATATCCCACGTTAAGCCCCGGGAACCTGCTCGGTTGGTTTATCCCGGTTGCTTCATCTTGAGATGGCTCTACCACGTTTCCGGGAACGAGCATAAAAACGGCAACTCCGCTGTCCTTCACATCGCCCAGTTCGGCCGCTAGTTCCATCATCATGCTGCTGGTAGCGCCTTTCACGGCAAAATAGGTGCCGCCGCCCCTGGCCATCCGGAATCCGGACGCCACATAGCCGACAACGCCGTGCCGCCGCTCCACCATGGCTGGCACGAAAGCCCGAATACAATGGAGCGTGCCCCGTATGGAGACCGCGCACTGCTGGTCTACTGCATCAGGTGTGGCATTTAAAATAGAGAATCCTCCAACCCCCATGTTCATGGCGTTGCTCATCAGTATATCCACTTTTCCAAAAGCGTCGATTGCTTTTTGGGCCAAATTATTAACGCTTTCCTCGCTGGTAACATCGGTCTGAATATAAATAGCCGTGCCCGGTTTGTTCTCCCGATTGATAAGCTCCACCACATCGGAACCTCTCTGTTCAGTCCTTTGGGCGATTACGACCTTTGCTCCTAACCAGGCCAGTGACCTGGCCGTTCCCAGACCAATATTACTGCCGCCACCGGTAATCACCGCCACTTCACCGTCCAGTGTGCCCTGCTTCATCCCTGTTTTTTCAATCGTCAGTGGCCTTACGTTCAGCGAATTTTTCATTTCATCCTCTCTTTTAATAATAATCGGATACCACCGGATATGATTACAACTATATTTAATAGCCGTAGTACTGTCAATAAGGTCTTTTTATTCAATTGTTAAAGTGATGTATCTCTAGTTAGAATTGTTCCTTTTTCTGATATTGACAAACCCTCAGAATAAGACTAAACTCAAGCCCCAACAGGTAGACTGACTATAACCATGTTCTGCTTTCTAGTTGGAGGTGAAGTTGATGAAACAGGGGGCGCCGGACTCGCTAATAGCGGTGGCTGGTGCTCTTTTTGGTTTGAAGTAGATTAGCCGACCGCAGAAGGGCGGAGATAAGGTGACAATAATAGAAATAGATGAAAAAGGAGGGATATGTTATGTTTGCACGCCTGACCATAGTCCAGGTGAAGAGCGGCAAGCTAGATGAAACCTTAAAGATTTTTGAGGAGCATGTTGTTCCCGCGGCCAAATCACAAAAAGGCTTTGGTGGGGCCTATC
>JAZFUA010000278.1:0-4031 GCA_036446975.1 Dehalococcoidales bacterium | reverse complement strand
CTCAGCTCAAAGATAACTACTGATGAATCAACATACCCCCAATGAACAGCAGATCGATGATGTCGCTGTCCAGCGTTATTTCAATGGTGCTGGTGGTAGTACAGCCGCTGCTATTAGCATGATGGCTCATGAGCACTGTCTGCCGGATAGTGCGGCCCGATATCGGCTAAGCGAGGAAATGGCGACTATCAGTGATTGGCTCGACGCAGTGTGTGACCCGGGACGAGTGCTTGATGTTGGTTGTGGAGCCGGGACTTGGGCAGAGATCTTCGGCAGGCGCTATGAAACTGTCATTGGCATAGAGCGCAGTTCTTTGATGGTGAAGGCCGCCCGTAAAAAGGTGGTAAGCCTGCCCGGTGTTGAGATATTAGAAGGCGACGGCCGTGGTGATCTTCCGGAAGGCCCTTTTGAAATGATCTTCCTGGGTGGCCTGTGTATGTATTTGAAAGACGCCGACATAGTGGCGCTGTTACATTCTTTAAAGCACCGTCTCAGTGAGGGAGGTTCAATCATTCTGCGAGAGTCCACGGTGCGGCAGGGGGAATCGTTAGCCCGGGGGGAGTACCAGGCAGTCTATAGAAGTATAAAGATGTACCATCAGCTATTTGAGGATGCAGGACCCTTCGGAGTGGAAGTTCGGCGGAACTACGGTTATACCAGTATGGTGACGGCAGAGGAGCTGGTTGATCTGCGGCGCAAGTGGCTGCCTTTCCTGCCCAAGGATTCTTCTGCCCTCGGTTCATTAACATGGTGGGCGCTAAGAATGACCACTCCGATTAGCTTTTGGGCTCTGCCTAGATTGCTCTCCCGTCTCAATATCTCCTGGCCCCGACTACAGAACCACTTCTTCAGGTTGCGCTCCATAGAGTAGCGTGCTGGTGGAGCTACATGATAAAAGCGTATACGACCGTCATAATCAGGACATAGGCGGTGATGGCATAATACCAGCGCCCAGTCATCTTATGCATCCGGAAGGGTGCGACATGCAGGAATGACAGGACCAGTATTACGGCGTTGAGGAGAACTGAAAAAGTCTGGTGGTTCAGGACACCTGCCAATAAAAATACCAGAGCCAGAGTGAGGGGTGTGATATCCAGCGATAGCCCCGCAATGGTACCATCCTTGTCAACACCGAAGATGTCAAAGTAGGCAAGCCGGACAACGCCGGACATGACTATAGCTAAAGTCCCAGGGAAGAACCATGGGCTGAAACCCCCATAGCTCAACAGGATAATAGCCGGGCAAACCGCCAGGCTGACGATATCCACCAGGGAATCCATCTTGGCTCCGACTGATTTGGAAACATCACTTCTCCCCGGTATCCGGCGGGCGACAGTACCATCGTACCAATCGAATAATACGGCCCATAGCATGGCGATTATTGCCGCCGGAAAATTCTCCACCAGGGCGAAGTATATTCCAAGAGCCCCACTGCTTAACCCCAGTAAGGTTACGATGTTGGGGAGGTCTTTTACAAAAGAAAGGATAGTTGGTTTTTCATTCTCTTTTAGAAGGAGGGGGTGATTTCCCCCAAGTCTGCCAGCGTTCGCCTCCAGCGACTGGTTAGAGGCTTTCATTCTATGGCTGTTTCCTGGTAATTATACTCCTAAGAACCTCGACGAGCTTGTGATTCTCAGTCTTTGTACGGCTGGCGATACGAAGGTACCTGTCAGGTTGCGGTAGCGGCTTCTCGGCGCAATGCTTGATATAGATGTTGTGTTCTATGAATAGCTGGCGGGTTACTTCCGGTCCGGACGGTGATTCGTCAGGGAGGCGGCAGAAGACAAAATTAGCCTCCGGTTTATAAACTGTTAATCCCGGTATTGTAGCCAGTCCCCGGCACAGGTCATCCCGGTCACTCCGCACCTTCTGGCAGCTTTCTATGAAATCTCGGCGATAACGGGGGAGAATGCGAAGAAAGGCCTCGGCAAAGCCGTTGATGTTCCATATGGGCACTTCATCTCGGACCGCGTTGGCTAACTTCTGATTCGCAGTGAGCAGGTATCCAAGCCGCAATCCGCAGATACCATAGGCCTTGCTCATGCTCTTGAGAATGGCCAGGTTTTCATGTTCGGCAATTTCCTGCTCCAGGGTTACCTGGTCCCGGTCCTCAACAAAATCAATAAATGATTCATCAACAATGAGGAGGCAATCCTGGCTGGCCAGCTTACCTGCCAGACGCAGGAGGTCGGACTTGGGAACTCCCAGAGAGGTTGGGTTGTTGGGTGAGACCACAATCGCCACATCAGCCTGACACCGGAGCGCCTTGGCGGCAAATTCATCCACATCTAACTCGAAAAATGGCGGTTCGAGGGCAAAACCGGTGGCCTTCCCTTCGGGAGCGGCGTTAGCGTACTCATTGAAAGACGGTTCCGGGATTATCAGATGATTATACAAGTGTCCCGAGATGATTTTAATGAGCTCGGAAGCGCCATTGCCCACCACAATCCGGTGGGCAGGTTGATTAATGGCAAGGCCAACCAGACCGGCAATGGTATCCTGTCCTGACGGATAGCTCTCTATCAATTCATGGACATGGTTCCTCATATGGGTCAGAACTTCTTCGGGGGGGAAGTAAAGGTTATAAAGGTATGTATGGTCGGTAAATCCGTAACGCCAGTAGCTTCCATGCTCGCGGGAGACAATATCATAACGCTCCTCCGGTGACGCAAATAAATATTCGGCGGTCATCAGGTCGCTTTCGTCATCGATTTCGAACCACTTGATATCATCACAAAGGAGGGCAGTTATTTTGTGCTGTTGACCGTAGTTCGCCTCACGGAGGATAACTTCGTAGTATTCGTTGACACCCCCTGCGTTGATGAAAGCTTCCAGATAAGGTACAAATTGGTCACGCAGATAATCACTGCGGAAGAGGTAAATGTTGATAGTCTTGAATGCCTTGGAATAATCGAATTGAGGTCCCTGGTGGCGCGCCTCCAGTAACGATTCTATGCTCCCTTCCCTATCGAGCCTGACTACCGTTCCTGACATCCATGATTGGTGCTGGGCGACAGCCGCGACACAGGTATTTCCATTCGAAAGAAGGCGGCCGAGCAGCATCCGGTCGAAAAATACGTCTGCTTCCAGTAGTATGATATCCTCAGTCAAATGCTTCCGGGCAAGCCATAATGAATAAATGTTGTTGGTCGTTGAGTAGCAGTCGGATTCGATGTAGGAAATCTTCATCTTGTTAAAAGAATTCCCAATCATATCATAAATTTTTTCTTTAAGGTACCCAACAACGATTACGGTCTCTTCCACACCCACATCAGACAGGTGAGTCAGCATGTTGACGAGAATAGGTACCCCATTTATGGGCACCAAACATTTTGGAGAGTGTTCGGTGAAGGAGCCTAGCCGACTGCCAGTGCCGGCGGCAAGGATAATAGCCTTTCGTACCGGGTAAGATTGCCTTCGGTACGGTTGCCTATCAGTAACGGCTTCACTTTGTTTTGACATAAATAAATACACAAACCTTTGAAATACTTAAATGTACGGAATTGCTGGGGGTGTAGATCAATGGATTGGTGCTTCAGCCACAGTCTAAGAGGAGCGGTATCTGTCTGACGAACCCCTTATTGGCCTGAGTGCTGAAACTATCGTTCAAGCAAAACATCTCATAAACCGATTATGTAACTTCATTGCCAACAGGTTAATCTTTACTATCATTGTTCCAATAATATAGTCCAGTGATAGTTTTGTCAAACCAGGTTTCCGGTCAATTCGATTGTTTTCAACGGGGGATTGAACCTGTGTCAGGTTCCCGGATGAGAGTAAAAAAAATTCAAAGCCGATGCCAGGGCAACTGAAAAAAGATTTACTCAGACTATCTTGACGATCATTTTACCGTTGAACCGAGGACTTGTCCACAGGTTGCCCTGATTAAAGAAACTGAGGAGAGACGGCAAGAGTTCGTTTACCGGCACATTAAACTAAGACCGGGCTTTGTAGGGTTTGATAGATATTGTCAGGAGAGCACAATCTCTTTTTTCCGTTATTAACGGGCTTGATTATTAGATTGATTTTGA
>JAZFUA010000277.1:0-6362 GCA_036446975.1 Dehalococcoidales bacterium | reverse complement strand
CACCACACTGGTGGCGAGATACAAAAAAGACCGGAGGACTGGCCTTCACCATGCTTGGGTCACATACGGTGGACTTGACACTCTGGATATATGAAGGGAAAAAGCCGATACGTGTTTATGCTGAAGCCCGCTCTAAAAAACCGGAATTTGAGGGAATGGATGAGATTACAATGGTAATATCTTTTGAGGATGGCGCCATTGCCACCAATCACCTCTCGCTAAACACGTCTCCTGAAAAATTCGGGGGCTTTATCCTGGGACCAAAGGGTAGCATTGAAATTAACCACTACAGAACTGATATGTTAGGTATTTTCTCTGGCACACTACTAATCAATGGAAAATCCGTACCCGTTGATGAGCAGGATTCCAACAACATTTCCCGGCAAATGCGGGAGTTCGCAGAGTCTATTCTCCAAAAGCGTCAGCCCATGGTAAAGAACCACGAGATTCTAATGCAGTTAGCCATAATAGATGCGGCTAAGAAATCCGCAGAAACTCTCCAGCCGGTGGCACTTAATGATCCATTGTATTAACTAGTCATACTTCTACCCGAAAAAGTGAACCATTAACCGGACAGGAAAGCGAAGGACTATTTAAGGAGGAAATATGGATATTTTTAACCTTTCAGGAAGGATTGCGGTGGTCACGGGCGGTAATAGAGGCATCGGCCTGGCTATTTCCAGAGGTCTGGCCACCGCCGGTGCCACCGTCATCATCGTTAACCGAAAAGCTGCGGAAGGGCAAAGCGCGGCCGAGTCTCTCCGAAAAGATGGGTTAAGTGCCGTAGCCATCCCGGCTGACGTGACCAGCACTTCCTCGATTAATCAAATGGTCGCTAAAGTAATCGGTGACCTGGGGAGAATAGACATTCTGGTCAATAATACCGGCGTGGTGGTGAGAAAACCGGTAACAGAGATTTCAGAAGAGGACTGGGATTATGTCATCAATACCAACCTGAAAGCTGTCTTCTTCTGCTGCCAGACAGTGGGACGGGAAATGATAAAAAATAATAAAGGAAGAATCATCAATATATCTTCTAATGTCTCGTCCAGACTGCAGCCCATACGTTCCGTTTACGCCACCTCCAAAGCCGGGCTGAACCATTTAACACGGGCACTGGCCCAGGAGTGGGCAAAGTACAATATAAACGTCAATGTCCTGGCGCCAAGCGTTACCATCACCGAAATGAACAAGAAGTACTTCTTGGAAGAGCACCCCGAGGCGCTTGAGGAACACCTCAGATTGACACCTAAAGGTAGGGTGGCCTACCCCGAAGATTATGTCGGTGCCGCCGTATTCCTTGCCTCGGACGCGTCGGATTACGTTACCGGCCAGATTTTGTTTGTTGATGGCGGAGTCACTCTCTGATGCAGTGGTAAATAAACACCGACTGATCTAAAAGTACCATTTTGATTTATTTAAGCGACTTCAGGAGGTAGTTCAGATGACAAAGTCCAATATTGCCGGAAAAGCCCAGACCGTCCTGGGATTAATCGATGGCCCGGACCTCGGCATTACCCTTCCCCATGAACATTTATTTATTGATTGCCGGTTCCGCGTGGCAGAATCGGAGAGCCACGAAGGAAAAAAGCTGGCACACCAGAAAATCACCCTGGAAAACTTATGGTTTTCCAGGTACCATCGGTTTTCATGTGAAGATAACGTGGTCTTCGATGATGAGGCAACGGCAATCAGTGAGGCAATGCACTTCAAAACCGCCGGCGGCGGTACCATAGTTGACGTGACCAGCAACAACATCGGTCGGAACCCTGCCGCCTTGGCGAGGGTGAGTGAAGCTACCGGTCTCAATATTATCATGGGCACAGGCTATTATTACGCTCTATCGTTTACGCCCGAAATGAAAATGAGTTCCCGGTCCGAGCAAGATATTGCTGACGAGTATATACGTGATATAGTGGACGGCGCCAGCGGTACGGGTATTAAAGCCGGCATTATCGGCGAGATTGGCATGTCTTGGCCGATAGCGGAGGAGGAAAGAAAGACTTTGCGGGCGGCTGGCATGGCACAGATGGAAACAGGCGCTGCCGTAAACGTGCACCCTGGTATTCACAGGGACGCTCCTTTTGAGTGTATCAAGGTACTTGAAGAAGTAGGCGCTGACTTAAATCGCGTTGTCATCAGCCACGTCGAGCGCACCTTTCCCATAACTGACAGGACATCCCGTGCCCGACTTGCCGAAAAAGGCTGTTACCTGGAAATCGACCTGTTCGGTACGGATGGAGTACAGTTCGATCCCCGCATGTTCCCTTACGATATACCGAATGATGCCACCCGACTTAACATCGTTATGGAACTTATTGAAGACGGATTTCTGAACCAGATTCTGATTTCACAGGATGTATGTTTTAAAATCCTGTTCCGGAGTTACGGAGGCGGCGGCTACAGCCATATCGTCGACTATGTGGTGCCCAGAATGCCAGCCAGAGGGATGAGCCAGGAACAGATAAACACCATATTGGTAGGAAATCCGCGACGAATCAATACTTTCGTTTGATATTCGATTATTCTAAGCGCTGGGAGAAAGATATTAAGGAGTACTTTTAAGAGTAACTTCTTCAATGCCACACCAATCCATGATGAAGAAAGCCAGAACCTTAATACAGGCAATAAATTAATCCAAATCGACATATTCGTGGAAATATTCGCCCGAGTCTGTTTTCATAGCCTACCAGACTATATCAGGCGGACGATATAATAACACTACTATTATATGAGAGCAAGGTCACAAACCCGTGATATTGTCCGCGGAATGTCCAGGCGATATGCTATGAGCAATCGGTTCAGAGGGTGGGGGAGAGCGCCTATTTAGCGGCAAGCGCTTAATACCGAGCAGCGGAACACTCACCAATAAAACCGGGGGAGGTCAGAATGAAACTTACCGGCGGAGAGATAATTGCGGAATATTTGATTAAGGAAGGAATACCCTATATGATCGGGATTCCCGGACACGGGTGTCTGGGGCTGGTTGACGCTTTCAAAGGCAAAGAAGAAGAAATAAAGGTACTGCAGGTACGACACGAACAATCGGCAGTCCACTTGGCCGACGGCTATTACCGTTTTTCGGGTAAGCCACTGGCCGTGTTCACTTCCATCGGCCCGGGAGCGGTTAATACCGCCGTAGGCGTAGCCACGTGTTACGTGGATTCAACGCCGGTGTTGGTAATCAGCGGAGAAACACACACTTACATGTTTGGCCGGGGCGTACTCCAGGAAATAGAGAGGACGCACGACGCCAATTTCCCGAGGATGCTGGAGCCAGTAGTCAAGAGGTGATGGCAGGCAGCGAGGGCCGAGCAATTACCCGGGGTCATGGAGAAAGCTTTTAACCAGATGCTGACCGGGAGAAGGGGGCCGGTGCTCATCAGTCTGCCGATGGATGTCCAGTCAGAATCGGCTGATATTGAGATAGGAAAGGGGAAAAGGAGAGCCGAAAGCCGCACGCCCGGTGCCTCTGATGAGATAGACAGGGTGGTAGACCTGTTGCTCAAGGCAAAACGGCCGGTAATCCTGGCCGGCGGTGGAGTTATTACCTCCGGGGCGTCTACCGAGTTAAAGGAACTCGCCGAGTTCGTACAGGCGGCGGTGCTCACTACCATGATGGGTAAAAGTTCTTTCCCGGAGGACCAGCCACTCTATGCCTGGCATACCGGCGGCAAAGGTACCAGTTGCGGTAACAAGATTTCAAACTCGGCGGACGTGCTGGTGGCGGCCGGTTGCCGGTTCGCGGACCTGACCACTTCTTCGTACAGGAAAGGAGTCAGTTTTTCGATACCACCAACCAAGCTGGTGCATATAGATATAGATCCCGGCGAGATAGGCAAGAACTATCCGGTTGAAGTTGGCATCGTGGGAGATGTGAAGGCAGTGATGCAGCAAATCCTGGAGAAGCTCAAGGAGGCAAGCAAGCCCCTGAAGAGAGATACCTATGTAGAAGAAATCAGGAGCCTGAAAGAGGAATGGGTTCAGTCGATGAGCGAGTTGAGAGAATCCGACAAGGTACCGGTGACCATTTCCAGGTTCTTAAAAGAGTTGCGGGAATTCCTGCCCAGAGACGGGGTGGTGCTAACTTCGTCAGGTCATTCTCAAGCCCAGATACTCCAGGAGTTTCCTTTTTATTTGCCAAGAACTCTAATCACGACGGGTGGTTTCTCGACGATGGGATTCACCGTGCCGGCAGCGCTGGGGGTAAAGCTCGCCGCACCGGAAAGACCGGTCATCGGTGTGCTGGGTGACGGTGATTTCCTGATGACGGTACAGGAACTTGCCACCGCCGTCCAGAACAATATACCGGTGGTATTTGCCATACTGAACAATATGGGATGGCTTTCGATTAGAGACCTCCAGTTCGATGTCTTCGGCAAAGAAAGAGGGATAGGTACCGAGTTCTTCAGTAAAGACGGGGACCTTTATTCACCGGATTTTACTGCCATGGCTCACGCCTTTGGGGCTTACGGGGAAAGGATTCAGAAAGGCGAAGAGGTCAAGCCGGCTCTGGAGCGAGCTTTCGCTTCAGGTAGACCGGCGGTGATTGAAGTACTGGTAAACCGGGAACACCCATATTCCGGGGGTAAAGTAGCGGGGTGGTGGGACGTGCCGATTCCGTCGTACTTAACCGGGAGTCCATAGTAAGGAAAGCCGAGGCCGGCAGCGGAGATGCCAGCTGAAGGAGGATAGATTGAAAATAACCGACGTAAAGACATACGTAGTGAAAGGCAAGCACTGGCCGCGGTTTACCTGGGCATTCAACTGAATAAGGATGAGGTGGCCAGGCATAAGGTTGAATAAATAACTGCATATAGTGGTTGGCATGTTTTATTGACAAGCCTCAGGCAAATGTTTACTATAATGTATTACTGTATTCCCGAAGTACGACACCGGCGCTGGTATGGTAGAATCCTTAACACCAGACTACTTGAAGATAGCGGGATCCAATCTTAATATTGCCCCTATACTGTCCTAATGATGGGGTCCACCTCAGAGTACCGTTATTAATCATCGAACGGGAGAAATGTTATGAATACAAATACGCGGAACAAGACTCATAAAGAATTAGCAGCAATGAACCCCAAGGAGTTCCGTATGATGGTGAGGAAAAACGAATGGGAGCGGCACCCGAGTGACTCTGAGTACTACTGTAATGGGTACACCCAGCACGGTGTAGCAATTCTACCTCGGGACTATGCATTAGAATTTCTCACTTTTTGTCTTCATAATCCAAGAGCTTTTCCAGTGGCTGATGTCTGTGAACCGGGCTCACCTCATCCTTTGTTTCTCGCTCCGGAGGCAGATATTCGCACTGATTGTGGGCAATATAACGTCTACAAGAATGGTGTACTTATCGATGAACCTACCGATATAAATCAGTACTGGCAGGATGACATGGTGGCCTTCTTCTTAGGGTGCATTAACCCCTTCCTACAGGTATTGCGTGATAGACACGTAAAATTTCGCTTCGTGGGCGTATATACGAGTAACGTGCGATTGACTCCATTCGGACGTTTCAAATGCGCTAACATGATTGCGGTTCCTATTCTATTCTCAACTAGCCTTGATGCCGTTCAAGCTATATCTATTGCAACTCGTCTCCCAGTTGCTCATGGTTATCCCATTCATATTGGAGACCCAGCGGAAATTGGTATCGATCTCCTTAATCCTGATATTTTAAATCCCCAAGGTGATACCAAACCATTGCCGCAGCAACCAGGAGAGGTCTGTGTTGCTTGGCCGGGTTCTGTTACACACATGAATGTAATCCAAGAAGTTAAACCGTCTTTAGCAATGACGGCTAAACCGGGTATGACGTTTGTAAGCGACCGTCGGACTGAGGAATTTCAGTTCTGCTTCAAGACTTAAGCATGTTTGAAAGAAAGCACACATTAGCAGATAGTTCATGGAGGACCATTTAATGGGAGCAGGTCAGATGCCCAATCGCAAGCTGGAACGGGAAACCCTGGTTAATATATATTGGATTGCGTAATAAGTAGAATAAGCGGGAGGTATAATGACATGTCTAGCAATTACCTGTTTGTAGTTAGAATGGATGTGCAGCATGACAAAGAGGAGCTTTTTAATGAAGTGTATGATAGTGAGCACGTGCCAGAACTGAAGAAAGTTCCGGGCGTGTCCAATATCGGTCGCTACTGGACTGCATTGCGGTCTGAGCCGAAATACTTGGCAATATATGAGACTGACAATCCTAATATACGGGAAACAGCGGAATGGAAGAAGTCTGTAGAAATTGGCCGCTGGCCGAAAGAAGTCCGACCCTATACCATGAACAGATACCATGCCATTTATGCTTGGGTCGGCGGTAGCCCAGAGCTTCAATGGGAAACTAATTA
>JAZFUA010000276.1:0-12053 GCA_036446975.1 Dehalococcoidales bacterium | reverse complement strand
ACAATACCGGCCAATATTTTGGTGTTATACTGCCGGGCGTCTTTCATAAAGTGCTTCAGGTTTTCCATATCATACACTGCCTGCGTCTGGAAGAATTCAGCTCCGACAGTAACTTTCTTTTTGAATTTGTGCAGTTGAGGTTCGATGGGGTGAGCTTCCGGAGTAACAATGGCCCCGGCACAGAGCTCGAAGTCACCGTCAAGGTCATTACCCCCAAGGTCTTTACCTGATTCCATTGTACGAATAGCCCGGAGAAGCTGAACGGAATCCAGGTCAAAAACCTGTTTGGCTCCCTTATGATCGCCGACCACCATAGAATCGCCAGTAAGACAAAGAACCGTCTTTATGTCTCGTGAGCAGGCAAAGAGTAGGTCAGCCTCAAGGGCCAATCTATTGCGGTCCCGACAAGTCATCTGAAGTATCGGTTCTCCGCCCCTCTCCCTGATAAGGAGGCACAGTCCGAGTGACGGATAGCGCATTACCGAACTCTGGTTATCCGTGGCGTTCAGAGCATCAACCCTGTCTTTTAGCAAATCAATGTGGTTGAGCGTCTTTTCAAGGTTAGTCCCCTTTGGCGGGCCTATCTCGCTGGTGATAATAAATTTTCCGGAGTTTAGAACTTCCTTGAAAGGTGTAACCATAATTCCTCCGCTTTACTGAATAGTGATTTTCCCCGGTCTCGTCCCGGACTGGTAGTTTTTCGGCGGCTGTTCCTTATCGAAGAGGTCGAGTCTGTCTTGTTCTTCAAGGCGCTGGTATATCAGCGTCCAGGCGCAGTCTTTATTTGAATCGATCTCACATTTACCCTCGTTGGTACCACCGCAGGGGCCATTTAGCAGACCCTTACTGCAGGAAACAACCGGGCAAATACCACCGGTATCGGCCAGAACGCAGTCGCCACATTGGCGGCAGACTTCCGAGAAAAGACCCGGGGTAGTCTGTTCTTTTCCGATAAAAAGGGTGTTCAGGGCCGGAAAAACCGGCTTACCCGACCACATCGCGATATTCTGAACGCCGAAGGCGCAGGTCATTATCAGTAAGCAATCTGCCGTCACAACATCCTGACCCGCCTGCTCCAGGGCCTCCCTGGCCAGTTCATCACAGGCAGTAGGAATTACCATCCAGCCGGTAACTTTCTTGCCTTCTGATTCAAGTTTTTCTTTCATTTCCAGCACTTCGGCTTTCCCGCCGGTGTGAGTGATAGTGGTGCAGGAACCACATCCAATAATATATACTGCCTGGCATTTTTCCAGAAATTTTAGCACTTCTTCCTGAGGTTTTTGTTCGGTAACCGATATCATAATGACACCACCTTAGTCTTCTCTGATTCTCATCTCATAAGCACTTTTAAAATGCTCCAAACTGTCCATTACCGGGTTAGGAGCCGCCTGCCCCAGGCCGCATAATGACGAAAGCATCATGGCGCTGGATAATTGTTCAAGGACGGTAATATCATTCTTTCTACCCTCGCCCCTGTATAACCTCCCCAGCATTTCAACCATTACTGTAGTTCCCTCCCGGCAGGGGGTGCATTTACCACAGCTTTCCTCAGCCAGGAACTCCATAGTTCTGTGAATAATATCTATTACATCCCGGCTTTCATCATAAACTATGATAGCCCCGGCGCCGAGCAGGGTTTCAAAAGACAGGGGAGTATCCAACATCGCCTCAGTGATAACTCTCCCGGTGGCGCCGCCTATCTGGACCATCCGGACACTTGGGGCCCGAGCCAAATCCACGACGAGTTCCCTGAGCGAACTGCCCAATTCCATTTCATAGACACCCGGTTTTTCCAGGTCACCGCTAAGGGAAAACACTTTGGTGCCCTTACTGCGTTCCGTCCCCATCTGATTAAACCAGTCAACTCCGTTAAGCATAATCCGGGGTACATTCATCAGGGTTTCCACATTATTGATAACGGTTGGTTTTTGCCACAATCCTTCAGTCGGGGGAAAAGGGGGTTTGTAGCGGACATCTCCCCGCTTACCCTCAATAGATTCCATCAAGGCCGATTCTTCTCCGCAGATATAAGCGCCGGCCCCTTCACGCACTTCAATATCCAGATGCTCCAGAAAACCTTTTTCCTTCGCCTGATTGACAGCCCTGGTCAACAAATCAAGCAGGTCATGGTATTCGGCCCGCAGATAGATATAGGCTTGCCGGGCGCCGACTGTGTAAGCTGCGATGGCTATTCCTTCAATAAGGGTAAAGGGGTCATTTTCCAGGATATAGCGGTCTTTAAAGGTCCCTATTTCACCTTCGTCGGCATTACAGAGAACAAATTTCTCATCCCCGGGGGCGTTTCTGGCCATTTCCCACTTCACACCGCAGGGGAATCCGGCCCCTCCCCGCCCTCTCAACCCCGATGCCTTCAATTCTTCTATTACCTGATCGGGGGTCATTTCGCCTGAAACCTTCTGCCAGGCCTTAAACCCGTCATTCTCCAGGTAAGTTTCTATACTCCTGGGGTCAATAATTCCACAATTTTTCAGAACAACCCGTTTTTCAGGCACTAATAATCTCCCGATTGTCTTACTTATATGTCTTTAAGATTTGGCTTATTTTCTCCGGTGTCAGATTACCGTGGACTTCGTCATTAATCAGCATTGCCGGGGCTTTATCACAGGCGCCAATACAATTGGTCAGTTCAAAAGTAAAGCGGCCGTCAGCCGTGGTTTCACCCGGATCAATACCAATTTCTCCGGCTACACTTTCGACAATAGCCTGGTAATTTTTCAGATAACAGGGGAGACTCCTGCAAATCCGGATGACATTTCTGCCCGTTGGTTTAGTGGAAAGAAAGGAGTAGAAAGTGGCCACACCAAACACATCACTTTTTGACATTTCCAGGGCTTCGGCCAGGTCCGACATAACTTTTTCAGACAGATAACCGTCTTTGCGCTGAGCTTCTTTTAATAAAACCAGTAATTCCCGGTTTCTTTCATTATTGATAATTTTCTCCTGGACTTGACTCATTTCTTCTCCTGGATTGTTTGCTGAAGAGTTAGCCCCGTATAACTAACGGGGGACCTTTCTTCTCCTGGGTAATATCAACCGGGGCGCTCAGGGCTCCGGTTGGGCAATGGGGAATACAGATACCGCAGTCACGGCAGGCTTCCGTATTCAGTGTCTCATCAAAACCAACAACGATTTTAGTATCAAAGCCCCGGTAACCGATACCGAAGACATTTTTCCTGGCGATTTCGTTACAGGCTCGGACGCATTTACGGCAGAGAATACATTTGGTTAAATCACGGACAATATATGGACTGACATCCTCAATGGGGTAAAAGCGTTTTTTCGACTGAAAACGGGAAAGCCCCACATCCAGGTCGGTGGCAATAGCCCGGAGTTTGCAGATATTGGCTTTTTCACACATATAGCAGGTACCGCAATGGCTGGTCATCAGAAGGTCCAAAATCACCCGGCGAGCTTCCAATACCTTTTCAGAGTGGGTCTGGATAACCATCCCTGGAGTAATCGGGGTGTGGCAAGAACCAACCAGCATTCGTGAGTTTTCTACTTCAACCACGCAAATCCGGCAAGCCCCGGTGGGTGATAGTCCCTCCACATAGCAAAAGGTAGGGATATCAATGCCGTTTTCTTG
This sequence comes from Dehalococcoidales bacterium, assembly GCA_036446975.1. Lineage (GTDB taxonomy): Bacteria > Chloroflexota > Dehalococcoidia > Dehalococcoidales > UBA2162 > JAZFUA01. The sequence continues at coordinate 8,446 of JAZFUA010000276.1, read as the reverse complement.
AGCGGTCTCAAGTATAGTCTTACCCGCTGCCGCAGTTACTTCAGAACCGTTTAGTATTATGGTAATATCACTCATTGTATCATCAACTACTTAGTTTAGATGTCCAGCCAGGAATTGGAGTACAACGATTCTCCGGTAAGAACCCTGACCGTTTTGGCATATTCCAACTCTTTTTGATTCAACTGGGCAAAGCCGGGGCTGTCTCCATCCATAATCCGGTGAACCAGGTCAACAATCTCAGGCATTTCACCCCTGGCTACCTTTATCAGCTCGGGATCAAAAGCATCGACAATAGCTGAATGAAGCCCGTATCTCATCAGCATAATCAGGTAAGTCCGGTTAAGGTAGGGCCTGAGATGTACCGGAGCGCCATTTGAGATGTTAGAAAGCCCCACCGTTGATTTACAGCCTGGAGCGATATCAGCCAGCATACTCATAAACTCAACGCAGGATTTAACCTGGTTTATTTCTACAGATACCGGACTTGCAATCGGGTCAATCCAGATATTTTCGGGCGGAATGCCGGCTTCACCAGCCTGGTAAACCAGGTCAACAGCCAGCATGCACCGTTCATTAGCGTCCCGGGGCATTCCGTCAACTCCCCAGAGGAGGCCAATCATATCGGCGTTATAGTTTTTTGCCAGGGGAAGCCCTTTCTCCAGCCTGTCCGGTTGAAGAGAAATAGAGTTTATTAATGCCCTGTTTTTGCAAACCTTCAACCCGGCTTCCATAGCTACCGGATTGGTTGTATCCAGCGACAGCGGCTTATCAGTAACTTCCTGCACCACGTTGACTACCCACTCCATCAGCTCATCGCCACCTCTGCGGGCAGGGCCAATATTAATATCAAGATAATCAACCCCACCTTCAAGTTCGGCAATAGCCATCTCTTGAATCGGCTTGGGATTTTTTTCCCTCAACGCCGGGCCGAGGGTCTTTGACATTATATTGATACTTTCGCCAATGAGGATCATCGCTAACTCCTTAGGGTGTCCATGATTTAAGATAGGCGGGGATAAGGCTTCCTTCCCGGGGGCCAATCAGAATCTGCCAATCAGGCAATTCTTCTTCCAAACCGCCGCTTTCGGCGGCAGCATACCCCGGGATAATCAGTTTGCGGTGTTTTATTTTATCTGTAATACCGCTTTTCTTAACGAAGGGGCCAATTGCATCAGCGACGAACTTGCCGGCTGCCCAGGCCGTCATAACCGAGAGCCCCTCGGTATCCATAACCAGCAAATAACTGGGGATTTTACTACCTTCTACCTCACCCGAAACAATGAAATAGGTAAGAGAGAAGTTACTGGTCAGTAATACCGGGGAATTCTCATCAGGGTTACCAATCTCATAAATACCTTCGGTGGTAGCCAGCGGTCTCTGGGGGTCGGTAAAGATATTCAGTCTCTCAACCAGCAGAGGGAACAGGCTCTCTCCCTGAAAGTCGGAAAGTACGATTATACCAGCGTATTTAGCCACAAACATAGAGGCGATTACTGCTTCTTTCATTGGGTCGTCAGTCATTTCGCAGGGGAAGGTTATAGTAGGGAATCCGAGAGGTTTAAACTTTTTGGTCAAAGCGGAATTTCTGATTATTACCTGGTCACCGAAGGCCTGGCGAATCTTCCTGGCTCCGGAATCGATAATAATATCATCCACCCCGGCTTCATTTAGCCGGGTAGTCAGGTCGGCAGCCTCTTCAAGTGAGGAGGCTTTTACTACTACCGGACAAGAATTCTCTCTGGCCAGAGTAGCCACAGCGTCAAAATTATCCGGGGTGACCCCGTATATCAGGGGCTTATCACCCGGGCAGGCCTTCACTCCGGCAACCAGGATATCGGCATTTTCACTCATCAGAATAATGGCGCAGTTAACCTGTTTAGCTTTATTAACCAGAGCCTCAAATTTAGCTGCATCTCCGGATTCCTCTTTCAAGGCTACCAGTTCGGGACGCAAGGTAATCCCTACCCTGTCGTACTGAAGCTCTTTGAACCGTTTCAGGCGAGCTTCAATTTCAGTATCATCCATAGTATCTTTTATGAGGATTGCCAGGCCGGGAGGGTTCTCGAACCTTTTTTCATGGCGAAACATAACCGTCTCCCCGCCAACTTTCAGCGCCGCATCGCCAACTCCGATAGTAACCAGTCTAATCGGCGGGGCCGAAGCCACCTGCAACTTTTCCTTGGCTTCTTCGGAGACATGGGGGCAGGCGGATAATTCTGTTTTCCCTGCTGCCAGACCCATTGCGAAGGCAAGACAGGTGGGAACACCACAATCTTTGCAATTTGTCTTGGGTAGCAGCTTAAATATCTCTATTCCAGTCAGTGGCATTTCCAGTACTCCCTTCTCAATCTTTTACTGCGGGAAGAATGGGAACAGTATCTACTATCTTTTTAGCGCCTTAGTTCAAGAAACTCTTTTCGCAGCCTTATTAATTTATTTAACCCAGTATCGGGTCCATTTTAAGAGCCGGGTGCCCCTTCTCTTCCAGGAAGGGCAGAATCTCCTCCTCGGTAACACCCACCGATTCATCGGCAATCATATCCAGCAGGTTGGAAACTCCCAGTTCTTCACCCCGGGCATTAATACGGTCGCCAATCTCTTCTTTCAAGCTCTTTGGCATCCAGACCAACCTGAGCAGTCCACCATCACCGGCAATGAATTTTCTCTGGGTGGTATTATATTTTCCGTGACCAACAAATCCGGGGGTGCTCAGACCGCCGCCAATAGTTCCGGCCAGGGTAGTAAATTTCATCCCGCAAGGAGTTTCTCCGGTATATTCACGGTTTACCGTCATTATCCCGTTACACATAGGAACAACAGCCGCAATACATTCACAGCAGCCACAGGTGGTCATCGGGTCGTTCACAAGGCTGTAGAAATTATAGTGGTCAATCTTACCCCGGGAAGTCTGGGTAACGAAAGCGTTAACCCCTTTCCACTGGCCCAACTTGGCATCGATTATTTCCCCTTTGGGCACCGGCTGATTGGGTCCGGTGGGATTTATCTCAAAGGAGGCTTTACAGTCCATCCAGTTATAGGAACCGCAAAGACCCGTCCTCTCCGGACTAATCACACAAACATGACTGGGAGCGAATGACTGGCAAAGAGTACAGGAATAATAAATGTCGGTAGTCTCATCAGTCATACCCTCGATACGGGTATCCCTGGTTCCGTAAACCGCCTTGGCTTTTTCGGTTATTTCGCCAACTTTATCTGCTTCTGTATAGAGTGTAATCTGCACTTTATCAAATATCCGGCCAAAATCCTGATGGAGTTTGGCATGGAGCACAGCTCCGATATGAGAAAGGGTAAAGCCTTTTTCTACTGCCCCTTTGCTGACCCTGATCCAGGCAATGTCTCTCTGCCCGATATGCATCACTCCCTGGATATAGTTAACCAGGTGATGAATCTGCCGTTCCAGAATAGGCTCATAGTCATCCTGCATATCACGTCCTGAGACCTCAACCGCTATGGCCAGGGGCAGCCGGGAGCCGGGTTCAATATCGCCTATATCAGGTCCGATTACTTCTACCTTGCCATCTTCTACCTCATCCGATGGCCTGCTGGTAACCCATTCCACCATGGCAGTCCTTCCGCCACCGCACTCGAGGTAAATATCTTCGCCCCTGACTCTCTCTCCCTCAAAGGCAGCGCCAAAAGCAACCGGAATCGGCACTTCGGCAACGGTAACCTTGAGCCCCCGAACCTCAACGGCTTTAGCTACCAGCTGGTCATGGGGAATATTGGAGACGACATGCTCGTAAGTACAGATGCCGGTGGGGAGAATTTCGGGAATCGGGGTATCGGCAATTACCGGGAAACCCCAGTTGATTGCCCCGGCGGCATTGGCGTACCATTCATCGGTAACATAACCCATAGGCAAGACAAAAGCAAAGACACGGTCCTTATTGTAAATAAGAATTTTCCGGAAGTCGCCAGGCTCAATACCACCGAAGGTCATAGCTGCCCTGGTAGCAAAACCCATAGCAAAAACGGTGGCACTGGTATCAGGCCCAAAGGAAACCAAGCGGGTTGGCCAGCCAATCTGCACCCCGGCTTCTACAAGCTGGTCGGAAAAGGTCTTCCCGTCATAGCCTGCAGTCATAAACACATACAGGTTCTTTTGCTGCAGTTCCTGAGCTATTTTGGCGGCTATCTCAGTGGTAGGAGCGGCGCCAAGGATAGCCGCAAACCCGGGAGCGGTACCGTCAACGAACTCAATACCTCTTTTCCTGAGAATTATATCATCAGCGGCACCCAGCCAGATATTATCCGGAGTTATGTCTTCTGTCTTGGTATAGAAATTCGGCTCCTCGATGTAGCGTATCGCTTCAATTAACTCTTCGGCAAAAAGGGTTGCCATACCGGCGTCAAGGGCCGGGGCAAGATAAGGAAGCGGGTGAATATTTTTTACCATTGGCGGCAATATGGCTTTGCATTTTTTCAGTACCTGCTCCATGTCACCAAGCTTTTCCACCTTGGTACCCAGCATCCCGTAAATCACCGGCAGGTAGTAAGCAGTGTTTGGGAAGCCAACAGGTTCATTCGCCCCGTGTTTGTCCATTACCTGCTGCCACTTCTGCTCAGCATTATTTACTATTTTATGGGCACCCCTGATTGCCGCCGAGGCAATTATTTTAGACATTTCTCTTCAGTCCTCCCGTTCTGTTTCTATACTTTTTAATGTTTATACTTTATCCAGTTCCCGTCTCATCTCCATATCCATAAGCACCCTGTCCCTGGCCTTATCGATGCCCAGAGCCTTACGCTTTTCGTCGATATGGTTAATAACCATTTCGGCTATTTTGAGCGGATCAGGCTCGAAGTCCCACTTGCCGCCGTAAATACCCTCCATCTTTTTGAAAAGGAAATCGGTAACTTCTTTACTGCCGAGTGTTGGCCAGTTGGTGCCGAATATGGTGTATACTCCCGAACTAACAAAATACTGGCCGATGGCAATGGCCTTTTCACTCATCCACTCGGGGGCAATACCGACCGCTGGCAGGTCACTTATGTCATCACCGAGACCACCGTCTTTCACCATTGCGGTGGCAGCGATCAGTATACGACTGTTGTCAATACAGGCTCCCATGTGGAGCACCGGAGGAATACCTACCGTTTCACATACCGAACGGAGACCCTCACCGGCAAACTCGGCTGCCTCAGGTACTAGCAGTCCCGCTTTACCGCAGGCCATAGCGGCACAACCGGTTTCAAGCACCAGTATATCGTTTTTAATAAGTTCTTTTACCAGGGTAACATGAATATCATCATGGACAACCCTGGCATTATTACAGCCGACAACACCGGCCACTCCCCTGATACGTCCGTTAATGATATTGTCATTCAATGGACGGTAGGAAGCCCGGAACAGACCGCCGAGCAGGTAGTTAATAGTTTCATGACTGAACCCGGCAATCAGGTCAGTTTTTTGATCAGGAATCCGGACATTATCGCCCCGGTTGGGGAAGTTATCTATGGCGACTCTCAGGATTTCTCTGCCTGAAGCCAGAGCGGTATGCTCGTCGAATTCCATATGGGTGGCGCCCCGTATTTTTGTTCGCTTGTCAGTAGTAATCAGCTTGGTATGATAACAACCGGCAACTTCAGCCAGTCCCTGCATGATGCACTGGACATCAACCACCATCGCTTCTACGGCGCCGGTTACTATCGCAAGTTCCTGCTGCAAGAAATTCCCGGCAATAGGAATTCCGTGACGCATCAGTATTTCATTAGCTGTGCAGCACATACCTGCCAGGTTTATCCCTTTGGCTCCTTTTGATTTTGCATACTCGATTATCTCAGGGTCCTGAGCGGCTACGGCAAGCATTTCAGCAACATACGGTTCGTGGCCATGAATAATTACATTAACTTCGTCTTCTTTGAGTACTCCCAGGTTTATCTGGCTGGCTGCCGGTGTCGGAGTGCCAAAGAGAATGTCCTGTAACTCGGTAGCAATCATACTACCGCCCCAGCCATCAGCCAGAGCCGTTCTGGCCCCATGAAACAACAGGTTTTCGTAGTCCTGGTCACAACCCATATGGGTACGGTGCATTGCCTCGGCGACTTCCCTGTCAATGCCTCTAGGCACAACCCCGAGTTTCCTCCAAAGTTCCTGCCGTTTTATCGGGGCCCTTTTTATAAAGGTAAGCTCGCCTTCCTGTCGGCTGAAATCTTGCTGAAGTAATTCGCCCACATCAACAGCTATTTCATTGTTAGTGCGGTCACCTATTTCAACATCCAGCTCCAGGGCAAGTTGCAACAGTTTTTGCTCATCTTTAATCTCAAATCCTTCTATCTCGCCCTTAGCAGCTTCAATAAAGATTTTTGTCACTTCCCGACCATGGTCACCGTGTGATGCTGTTCCGGCGGCAATCTTACGCAGGAAATTACGGGCGGCAATAGTCTCCACGGTAGCTCCACAGACACCAACCCGCTTCTTGTGCTCTTCCGGGGTTTCCTCTTTTCCCCTGGGTAGCGGGACCCGGCAGGGACCCATAGAGCAGTTACTGCAGCAACTGCCTTCAGAACCTATCGGACAGGGTCTCATTGCCGCGGCTCTATCAAATACGATACTGACGCCATCCTGGGCTGCTTTTTCTATCATTTCGATAGTTGCCTGGTCAACACTCACCTGTTTCTTTTCTTGTGCCATTTTTACACACTTCCTCCCAATACTTTTTATGACGCTGTAAGTTCAGATATCATCTCCCGGACCAGTTTTATAGCTTCCGGGTGTCTCATTATCAATATATCAGCACCAGCTACAAGCAACGTCATGGCAGACATCGCTTCCATCAGAATGCCCCTCTTTTCAGCATTGCCCAGACTAGGGTCTTCCTCAGCCGATATTTTTACTTCTTTTATTTTCCAGGTTTCTTTAGAAACATTACATATGATGGGAGACTGGAGTTTATCATCCTGCTGGGTTAACCCCGCCATCCTCATTCTCTCCATTACCGAGTAACAATACTCAATACCGTAGCCAATACTACTTACGGTTGGATCAATCAGGATAGAATCGTCATTTACTCCGAGATTACCGAGCAGAATATTAAGCTGCTTGGCCAGGTTAATGTCTATCGGTGTCGAGGCAATAACGGTGTGGTGATAGGCCAGGGCCGCAGCGCCAATTCTCTTATGGTCGGCTTCTTCGATAGGCCCCAAGCTCAGGTTCTTGCCCTGGCAAGTCTCGGCAACCAGCCTCAGCACCTCGGTATCTTTTTCATGGTTGGCTGTTCCACAGACGATTAAAGGCACATCGATAGCATCGGCTACTTTTTTAGCCACGGCGGCGGCTTCTTCCGGCCCTCGGTCAAGACCGTTCGGGTCTGTGCTTATCAATTGCAGGCAAATCATCTCCGCACCGTAATCATCAACGCATTTCTTCGCCCAGGCAACAGGGTCATCGGTTACTCCGGCAAAAGGTTCCAGAGCCGCCTCCGGCCAATCCTGTGGAGGACAATCCCAGACCTCCATTGCTATTTTGGGCGGATTGGGCATCTCGCCTTCAAACAGATAAAAGGGATATGATGTTTCTTCACCCACAGTTACCGCTTTATTTCCGGTACCAAGGGTAACACTTCTTACCTTACCGCTGTAGGCGGTCCTGGCTATATCAACTTCCATATATAAAACCTCTCTCGTCTAGCTTAAGCCGGGGTTTTTCTCTTTTCACTGCCGTACCAGTCCTGGCTGTAAAAGTATCTTTCGCCGGTTTCAAGATATTTCAGTTTTTCCTGCCGGCTGGTCAGTTTTTGCCTCCACTTGCCAACCTGGGTGCCTTCCGGTGTGCCTTCTTCAAAGGTTGCTCCCAACACCTCTACTTCATCTCTTCCCGGGGCCTTCTTTTTTTCAATTTTGTAGTCCATTGTTTTCCTCCTTGTTTAAGCAAGTCCGGCAGCCAGTTTGGCGGCTTTTACAGTATTCATCATCAGCATTGTTATCGTCATCGGCCCCACTCCGCCGGGAACCGGGGTGATGGCTGAAGCCTTTTCTTTTACACTTTCGTAGTCAACATCACCAGCCAGGATTCTCTTTCCTTCCGCTGTGGTGCCAATCTGGTTTACCCCAACATCGATAACCACCGCACCCTCTTTAACCATATCAGCAGTGATGTAGTTCGGTTTGCCGGCGGCTACTATTAGTATATCAGCCCGGCGGGTGTGAAATGAAATATCTTTGGTCCGGGTATGGCAAATGGTAACCGTGGCATTTGCTCCCGGTGCCTTTTGCAACAGAATATTAGCTATTGGTTTACCTACAATATTACTCCTGCCGACAACAACTACCTCGGCTCCCTCAATCTGAGTGCCGGAGCGCATCAGAAGCTGCTGAATACCAGCCGGGGTACAGGGTAGGAAATCAGGCTCGCCAATCATTAACTTGCCCACATTTACCGGATGAAAGCCATCAACATCTTTCTTGGGATCAATAGCAAAAAGAA
>JAZFUA010000275.1:0-12015 GCA_036446975.1 Dehalococcoidales bacterium | reverse complement strand
TTCGCCTGTATGATCAGGTTTGCAGGCCATGAGGAAGTTCTTTACGAGGAAAGACTTAGTATGGGTGAAACGTACCGCTACAGGGCAGATGCTCAAGTGACATCGGGGCGGAACTTCATTCTAACTCGTGAGAGTTAATTCGAACCTCACATTATTGGACGACTTGCCAAATAGATGAGTCCGGGCAGGATGTTATTTATTATCTCTATGGTTGAACATACATCCTGATGTTTGCTTGAAAGTGGCCGAACAAGCCCTTTCCCCTTTTACAGGCCTTACGGGTAAACTGCCAGTCCCTCAAGGGCAGTGGCTTCGGGGAAACCGAGTATCAGGTTCATATTCTGCACGGCTGCACCGGAAGATCCTTTTCCCAGGTTATCAAACCGTGCGGCAAGGAGAATCCTTTCTTCACTGCCAAAGACAAATATTTCAAGATTATTAGTATCGTTACAGTCTGCAAAGGTCAAAAAATTGTTTTTCAGGTAATCGTCCGGCGGATAAGGCATCACTTTAATAAACCGCTCTCCGGCATAATATTCAGCCAGTACTTCCCTGATATCCGGGGCAGAGAGTTTCTTCTTCAGATAATCAACTACCAGCGGGATATATATGATTTCGCCCTTATATTCATTAACTACGGTAGGATTGAAAAGCGGTGGCCGGGTTAGTCCGGTTATTTCCTTCATTTCGGGAAGGTGTTTGTGATTCAAATCGAGTGAATACCCGCGCGGTTTTTTGATGTAGCCGGGTACGTCTTCTCTCTCATAATCGGCAATCATGGCTCTGCCACCCCCGCTATAGCCGGCAACGGCCTGGCTGGTGATAGGATAATCCGGAGCAACAATACCTTTTGCCACAAGTGGATAAAGCAATAATACAAAACCGGTCGCATGGCAGCCGGGTACGGTAATTCTTTTTGAATTGACTATCAGGTTTCGTTGTTCTTTTTTCAATTCCGGCAGGCCATATACCCAATTGTTTGACACGCGGTGGGCGGTAGAACCGTCTATCACGCAGACCGATTTGTTAGTAATCAGACTGACAGATTCGCCTGCAGCGTCATCCGGCAAGCAAAGAAAAACGATGTCCGCTTCGTTAAGCAGTTTTTTCTTGATTTCAGTGTCCTTGCGCTTCTCTTCGGGTATTTCAATAAGTTCGATATCTTTTCTCTGGCTCAACCGTTCATATATTTTTAAACCAACAGTACCGTGATGGCCATCAATAAACACCGTCTTTTTCATCCTGTCATTAGCGGCGGAGTTATCGGTAACATTTATAATACCTGCTCTGGTTTTATTCATCGAGCTTAACTCCTTCACAAATAGTTTCAAGGGAACTCAGCTGCTCACTCGTGCCCATAATAATCAGGCTGTCTCCGGCCACTATCTTTTCCTCTCCTGACGGATTGGGTACGAGTTTGCCGGTCTTTTTATTTATTGCCAGCACATTGGCTTTGGAGCACTGACGGACATCAGCCACGGTTTGACCTGCCAGGGTCGAATCGTCGCCAATGGCCACATTTTCTACCAGTAAATCGGGGCCTCGGTTGCGGGTTATGGTGTCTATGAAGTCAACTACCGCCGGACGCATAGCCAGCATTGCCATACGGCGGGCCCCGATGCTGGTTGGAGAGACGATACGGTTGGCGCCGGCGCTTCGTAGTTTTTTCCCAGCCTCCGCACCGCTGGCCCTCGCTTCAATAAACAGGTCCGGGTGCAACTCACGCCCCGACAGAGTAATATAAGTGTTGTCGGCATCAGAGCCTAATGCTGCTACCAGCCCCCTTGCCCTTTCAATGCTGGCTTCCTTGAGCACCCCGTCTCTGGTGGCATCACCTTCCACGTAGAGATATCCTGATTGCTCCAGGCGGGTAATGCTTTCCTGTCTGTTTTCGATAATAACAAACGTTACCCCTTCTTCCTTAAAAGTTCGGGCAATTTCCTCACCGACTCTGCCGAAGCCGCAGAGAATAATATGGTCTTTTAGCCCGGTAATTTTATTGTTCATTCTTCGCCTCCCCCAGGTAGTTCCGATGTTACCTTCCAGGATGTATTCAATAATACCCGTCAGGGTATAAAGGGCTCCACTTACGCCGCCAATGATTAAGAATATACTGAAAACTTGTCCGCCGGCAGAAAGGGAGTGAACCTCGGCGTAGCCCACGGTTGTTATAGTTATGACGGTCATATAAATTGAGTCGAGGAGCGACCAGCCTTCAATCACCGCATAACCGGTAGTACCAGCAGCCAGGATAGCTATGAGGGTACTTCCTCCCCATAATACTCTTCGTCTCGAACCCATCTCCAGTTAATTGTAGCACAAAAAACTGATTATGTTGAGTCAGATACCGGCCGAAAGTAACAGAGTAAAAGATATATCGTTTTCTTGCTTAAAGTCAGCTACAGTGCTATAATTGGCTCCTATGTCTACAAGGGATAGTCGTGGTAGATTAATAGATGTTGACGCTCGCTTTCAGCAAGCCCTGGACTATATTTACAGTTTCATTGACTATGAAAAGCAGCCCGGACCCCGTGACCCGGATCGTTATGATCTCAGGCGGATGGATGAACTGCTGGCCCGTTTGGGTAACCCCCACCTGAAAATCAGGACCGTCCATGTCGCTGGCAGCAAGGGGAAAGGAAGCGTAGCCGTGATGATAGCTTCGGCTCTGACTGCCTCCGGTTATACCACCGGACTTTTCACCTCGCCCCATCTGCATATCTTTAATGAGCGGATGCGCGTCGATGGGAAATTAATTTCTGACACTGAAGTGACGACCCTGGTGAAGAAGCTTAAACCCGAAGTTGAGGCGGTAAACGAGAAAGCCACCTATGGCAAGTTGACCACCTTTGAAGTGATAACGGCTCTGAGTTTTGCTTTTTTCGAGCTAAAGGGGGCAGATTTTCAGGTGATTGAGGTAGGGCTGGGAGGCAGGCTTGATGCTACCAATGTAGTCAGGCCCGAAGTCTGTGTTATCACCTCGATTAGTTTTGACCATACCGAGGCGCTGGGGGATACCCTGACCGAAATTGCCACTGAGAAGGCGGGCATTATTAAACCGGGCTGCGTGGTGGTAACCTCTCCCCAGGCTGATGAAGTAAACAAGGTCATTGAAGATGCCTGCCGTAATCACCAGGTAGAGCTTATTAAAAACGGCAGCGATGTTACCTGGCAGAGGCTCGGCTTTGATTTGGACAGGCAATCATTAAAAGTGACCGGGAGACTGGACAGTTATGAGCTGTCAATACCCCTGCTGGGGCAGCACCAGCTTGATAATGCCACCACGGCGGTAGCCGCCCTGGAGGTTTTAAGTAAGCAGGACTTTCATATCTCCAGAGATAGCATCACCGATGGTCTGGCGCAGGTGAGTTGGCCGGGTCGGCTCCAGGTACTGAGCCGCCGTCCCCTGCTGGTGGTTGATGGTGCCCATAACCCTGATTCAGCCCGCAGATTGAAACAGGCCCTGGAGCAATACTTTGACTTTAACCGGGCTATCTTGATTATCGGAACCTCGGCGGACAAGGATATAGCTGGCATAGTATCAGAATTATTGCCGCTGTTTGATAAGGTGATTGCCACACACTCTATTCATCCCCGGGCTATGCCCACAGCTACTGTTGTCGATGAGTTTAGACGGCAGGGAGTGGAAGCCCAGGCGACAGATGATATCTCAAGTGCCCTGCCTCTGGCTCTAACTATGGCAGAGGAAAAAGACCTGATTTGTGTGACCGGTTCATTGTTTGTGGTTGCCGGGGCGATTGAGCAGGCGGAGCACTTGAATTTAAAGGTTTGATTAGTTGGAAGGATTGACTAGCCATGGCAGAAGACTTCGATGGGGACTTTTCAGGCAGAGGTGGTAGAGGAGGCGGGAGAGGTAGAGGGGACAGGCCTGATAGGGACTGGACAAAAGGCAGTATCATCGGTAATCTCTGGACTCTCGCCTGGCCGATGACCATCAGCACCACCATCAGGATGATGGGACCTACTATTGACCTGATTTGGATAGGTAAGCTGGGGCCAGCTCCTCTGGCCGGGGTGGGTGTTGCCACTATGCTTGTCCAGATGATGAACTCGGCCAGGATGGGGCTCACCACCGGTACCAGGGCAATGATTGCTCGCTTTATCGGGGCAGGTGATACCGATAGCGCCAATCATGTAGCCCAGCAAGCCCTTGTCATCAGTGTTGCCTTCTCTTTGATTATGGCCGTCATAGGTATCTTCCTGGCCGACTCAATATTAGGACTGCTGGGACTGGAGGCTGATGTTATCAAAGAAGGGGCGGCCTACATGCGCATACAGTTTGTGGGCATGGTGTTTATGTCCTTCTGGATGCTGTCTCAGAGCATTATGGAGGCATCCGGTGATGCGGTAACTCCGATGAGGATAACCATCGGCACCCGGCTTTTACATATGGCTCTGTCGCCCATGCTTATCTTCGGCTGGTGGATTTTCCCCCGTCTGGGCGTCAGTGGCGCCGCTCTGGCCAATATCGCTGATACCAGCGTGGCGGTACTCTTCGGGTTATGGGTGCTTTTCAGCGGGCGATCACGGTTACGGCCCACGATGAAAGGTTTTCACCTTGAACCTAAATTGATTTGGCGGATATTGAAGATCGGTATACCTGCCTCAATAACGGGAATGGAAAGAAGCTTTGGCAATGTCCTGGTGATGTGGTTTGTAGTTCCCTTTGGCACTTTTGCCGTAGCAGCCCATTCTCTGATGAACCGGGTGGGTAACTTTTTGAGGATGCCGGCTATGGGGATGGGCCGAGCTGCCGGTGTACTGGCGGGGCAAAACCTGGGGGCGGGCGAACCTGAACGGGCGGAGAAAACCGGCTGGATAGCCGCAGGCTTGTTCACCGGTGTTATGGTGGTTGCTTCGGTGGCTATTTGGTTCTGGGCTGAGTATTTAGTTCGTATCTTTAACCCTGAGCCGGAACTGGTAAAGATAGGGGCTACCTTCCTGAGGATAGAAATAGTATCCTACATGATGTTTGGGATTGTCAGGGTATTGATGAACTGTCTGAACGGTGTGGGTGATACCATGATACCCATGCTGACTACTCTGATAAGCATGTGGGGAGTGCAGGTGCCCCTGGCCTATTTCCTGACACGGTTTACCAATCTGGGTGTTTATGGAGTGCGCTGGGGGTTGGTATCTGGCGTAGTTATCAGGGCAATCATCTTCGCAACCTATTTTAAGATGGGACGCTGGAAAGATAAGAAGATATAGATACCTGTTTGCTGTTCGAGGTTGCCGGGGCGATTGAGCAGGCGGAGTATTTAAATTTAACGGTGAAACTAACAAAGAGGATTGATTGGTCATGGTAGAAGAATTTGATGGAGGCTTTTCAGGCAGAGGTGGTAGAGGAGGCGGGAGAGGTAGGGGGGACAGGGCCGATAAGGACTGGACAAAAGGCAGTGTCATTGGCAATCTCTGGTCTCTCTCCTGGCCGATGACCATCAGCACCACCATCAGGATGATGGGTCCTACTATTGACCTGATATGGATAGGTAAGCTGGGCACAGCCGCCCTGGCCGGAGTGGGTGTTGCCACTATGCTTGTCATGCTGGTGAACTCGGCCAGGATGGGCCTCCAAACAGGTACCCGGGCAATGATTGCTCGCTTTATGGGGGCCGATGATATTGATGGGGCCAATCATGTGGCCCAACAGGCCTTCGTTATTAGTATTGTCTTCTCTGTCATTATTGCCGCAATAGGTATCTTCCTGGCTGAGACAACATTAAGTTTACTGGGACTGGAGGCTGATGTTATCAAAGAAGGGGCGGTCTACATGCGTATACAGTTTGTGGGCATGGTGTTTATGTCCTTTTGGATGCTGTCTCAGGGCATTATGGAGGCATCCGGGGATGTGATGACTCCGATGAGGATAACTATCGGCACCAGGTTTTTGCATCTGGCTCTGTCACCCATGCTTATCTTCGGCTGGTGGATATTCCCCCGTCTGGGTGTAGCCGGAGCCGCTCTGGCCAATATTGCTGATACCAGCGTGGCAGTAATTATCGCCTTGTGGATTCTCTTCAGCGGGCGGTCACGGTTACGGCCGACGATGAAGGGTTTTCACTTTGACGGTAGTATGATATGGCGTATCGTCAAGATTGGCATTCCTGCCTCAATAACGGGAATGGAAAGAAGTATGGCTAATGTCATAGTGATGTGGTTTGTGGTTCCCTTTGGCACCTTTGCCGTGGCAGCTCATTCTCTGATGAACAGGGTAGGTATGTTTATACGGATGCCGGCTATGGGAATGGGACGGGCCGCCGGCATTCTTGCGGGACAAAACCTGGGGGCGGGTGAACCTGAAAGGGCCGAGAGGACAGGTTGGCTCTCCGCTTGGTTATACACCGGCTTTATGGTTGTTGTTTCAGTGGCTGTTTGGTTTGGGGCTGAGCATATAATCCGTATCTTTAACCCTGAACCGGAACTGGTACAGATAGGTGCTACCTTCCTGAGGATAGAAATAGTAGGCTACCTGGTGTTTGGTTTTGTTATGGTCTTGATGAACTGCCTGAACGGGGTTGGTGAGACCATGGTACCCATGCTGACTACCCTGATAAGCATGTGGGGAGTTCAGGTGCCTGCCGCTTACTTACTAACCCGGTTTACCAATCTGGGTGTGAATGGAGTGCGCTGGGGGTTGGTATCTGGCATAGTTATCAGAGCGGTCATCTTCGCAACCTATTTTAAGATGGGACGCTGGAAAGATAAGAAGATATAGTTACCTGTTTGCTGCTGGTGGTTACCTGGGTGATAGAGCCGGCAGAGCATTTATAATTAACCGTGTAATTGGAAGGAAGGGTTGACTGGCCATGGCAGATGATTTTGGTGGGGGCTTTTCAGGCAGGGGCGGCAGAAGGGGTGGGAGGCGGGCGGCCTTTGATAAGGACTGGACACAGGGTAATATCTTTCGTAACCTGTTGTTGCTGGCCTGGCCCATGATGCTAGGCGGCAGCTTCAATATGATGGGTCCTACTATCGATATGATATGGGTAGGAAAGCTGGGCACAGCTGCCATGGCCGGAGTAGGTATCTCCGGTATGGCTGTAATGGTGGTAAACTCGTTGAGGATGGGACTTCAAACCGGTACCAGGGCGATGGTAGCCCGCTATGTCGGGGCCGGGGATGAGCAAGGGGCTAATCATGTAGCCCAGCAGGCCTTCGTTGTCAGCGCTGCCTTCTCTATATTTATGGCCGCAATAGGTATCTTTCTGGCTGAGCCAATTTTGTTGCTGCTGGGGGTAGAGGCTGATGTTGTCACCCAGGGGGCGGCCTATATGCGCATCCTGTTCATTGGTTCAATAGGCATGTCCTTCCGGATGATGTCTGAGAGCGTTATGCAGGCTTCGGGGGATTCGATAACCCCGATGAGGATTACAATGGCCTTCAGGATCGTTCATGTGGCTCTGGCGCCCTTTCTTATCTTCGGCTGGTGGATATTCCCCCGTCTGGGCGTCAGTGGAGCCGCCATCACCAATGTAATTTCTCAGGGTCTGGGGGCAGCTATCGGACTCTGGATTCTCTTCAGCGGACGGACCCGGCTGCAGCTTTCCATGAAGGACTTCCGTCTTGACGGTAATGTCATCTGGCGTATGGTAAAAGTTGGCATCCCTGCCTCAATAGCCGGGGCAGAAAGAAGCTTTGCCAACCTGATGTTAATGTGGTTTGTTGTTCCCTTTGGCACGGTAGCCGTGGCGGCTCAATCCCTGGTGCAAAGGATAGACATGTTTATACATATGCCTACCATGGGATTGGGCCAGGCTTCCGGTGTACTGGCGGGACAAAACCTGGGGGCGCATCAGCCTGAGCGGGCAGAGAGGACCAGCTGGCTGGCTGCGGCTATGGTGACCCTGATGATGGCAGTTATATCAATACTGATATGGTTTGGGGCTGAGTATATAGTTCGTGTCTTCAATACCGAACCCGAACTGGTGAAGATAACCGGTAGCTTTATGAGGATACAAATAGTAGGCTACATGGTATTTGGTATGGTTATTATCCTGATGCAGAGCCTGAATGGCGTTGGTGATACCATCGTGCCGATGCTGACTACCCTGATAACCATGTGGGGAATTCAGGTGCCCCTGGCTTATGTTCTGCCCCGAACTACCAATCTGGGTGTTTACGGAGTGCGCTGGGCAATCGTGGCCTCTAATTTGGTCAGGGCAGCTATCTACGCAACCTATTTCAAGCTGGGACGCTGGAAACGCATGGAGTTATAGTTACCAGATTATTGAGCAGGTAAAGCACTTTAGTTTAGCGCCGTAATTGCTATAATTAATGAAAAGAATTGAATAACGCTGTGGAAGAAGCCGGACGTCCTCGAAGGAGAGGAAGATCCATTGACAAAGACCGGACAAAGGGCAGTATATTCCATAACCTTTTGTTGACAGCCTGGCCAATTGTAATGTTTTGTCTGGCAGTGTGAAAGCTGGAAAGGAGTAACTACTCAGGATGGAAGAAGGAGGAGGTTCTCGCCGGGGGAAAAATACCTTTGATAGGGACTGGACACAGGGCAATGTCTTTCGTAACCTGGTAGCTCTGTCCTGGCCGATTGTGGTGGGTAACTCACTTAATCTGCTGGGGCCGGTCATTGATATGATATGGATAGGGAAACTGGGGGCGGCGGCTATCGCCGGTGTGGGTGTTGCCAGTATGGCTGTCATGGTGATTAATTCGGCCAGGATGGGTCTTACCCAGGGCACCCGGGCTTTGATTGCCCGGTCTATCGGGTCCGGCGATGATGAAGCCGCCAATCATGTTAGCCAGCAAGCCTTCGTTGTCAGTGCCGGCTATGTTGTAGTCATGGCTTCGATAGGTGTCTTCCTGGCTGAGCCGATAATGATGCTTTTCGGGTTGGAGGCTGATGTTATCAAAGAAGGGGCTGCCTACATGCGGATAATGTTCATCGGCACGGTGGCAATGTCTTTCCGGATGATGGCCCAGTCTGTTATGCAGGCATCAGGAGACACGATAACCCCAATGCGGATAACGGTAGGTTTCAGGATTTTACATGCCCTCCTTTCGCCCCTCTTTATTTTCGGATTGTGGGTGTTTCCTCGCATGGGAGTCAGCGGGGCGGCTACGGCAAATGTCATTTCTCAGGGTATCGGAGGGGCAATCGGGCTGTGGATTCTGTTTAGCGGGCGCTCCCGGTTACGGCTCAGCCTGAAAAATTTCAGTCTTGACCCCGGTATGATATGGAGGATATTAAAAATAGGCATTCCGGCGTCGATTATGGGTATGGAGAGGAGTTTGGGCAACATAGTATTGATGTTGTTTATAGCCCCCTTTGGCACCCTGGCGGTAGCCGGTCACTCCCTGATGCAGAGGATAGAAGCCGTACTCCGAATGCCGACTAATGGACTGGGGGTTGGCGCCGGTGTGCTGGCGGGTCAAAACCTGGGGGCGGGTTATCCTGAACGAGCCGAGAAGAGCGGCTGGATGGCAGTTGGTATCGGAGAGGTTTTTGCCCTGATTGCTTCGATAGCTGCATTTATCTGGGCTGATCAGGTAATCCGGGTCTTTAACTCTGATCCTGAGATGGTAGCAGTAGCCGGTAGTTTCCTGAGGATTGCCGCCGCCGGTTATTTAAGTATAGGTATCTATTTTGTCCTGCAACAGTGCATCTCGGGTACCGGTGATACCCTGCCGCCGATGTTGATTGCCCTGCTGAACTTCTGGCTGGTACAGATAACCCTGGCCTTCTTACTGCCCAGGTATACCAACCTCGGTGTCTTTGGAGTGCGCTGGGCAATAGTGGCGGGTATGATTGTCGGGGCGATTGCCTACGCGATATATTTCCGGATGGGGCGTTGGAAGAACAAGAGGGTGTAATAAAGCAGGCAGGTATGCTTTGCATAGCAGTCTAACCATTGGGAAGGATTCTTCATGATGAGAGGGGCAGGCGGTTCGCGGAGGAGGCGGGCTGCCGATGACAGGGACTGGACAAAGGGCAGCATAATCGGTAATCTCTGGGGTCTGTCCTGGCCTATGATGGTGACCCGGGCTGTCACCACACTGGGCCCTTTGATTGACATGATATGGGTGGGCAAGCTGGGAGCAGCTTCTATTGCCGGGGTGGGCGTTTCCGCTATGGTTATCGGGCTTGTCAGCTCCGTCAGGACGGGACTGCAAACCGGGACTCGGGCTATAATCGCCCGTTCTATCGGGGCAGGCGATAGCGAGCAGGCTAATCATGTGGCAAATCAGTCCTTCGTAGTCAGTATTCTCTTCGCTGTAGGTACAGTGGTATTAGGTATTTTCCTGTCCGGGCAAATATTACAGCTGCTCGGGTTAGAGACTGAAGTCCTCGTTGAGGGAACCGCTTACTTGCGTGTCCGCTTGATCGGCATGGTGACAATGTCTCTACAGATGTTGAGCCAGAGTCTGATGCAGGCATCGGGGGATTCCCAAACCCCGATGAGAATTAGTATCGGAACCAGGATTGTTCATATTGCTCTGGCTCCGGTTCTTATATTCGGCTGGGGGATATTTCCCGGTCTGGGTGTCAGCGGAGCGGCTCTGACCGGCGTTATTTCACAAGGCATCGCCGGGGCGTTAGGGATGTGGATACTTTATAGCGGGCGCACCCGGATAGTGCTGACCATGAAAAAATTCCGCTTTGATGGCAAAATGATATGGCGGATGGTGAGGATTGGCATTCCTGCCTCGTTAATGGGGGCGGAAAGAAGCTCAGCCAATCTCCTGGTAATGTGGTTTATCGTTCCCTTTGGCACTTTTGCCGTGGCGGCTCATACCCTGATGGAAAGGGTGGACCACTTCATGCGCATGCCGGCAATGGGAATGGGCAGTGCGGCAGGAGTGCTGGCCGGACAGAACCTGGGGGCAAATCAGCCTGAGCGAGCCGAGAAAACCGGCTGGATGGCAGTAGGCTTGTTTTCAGGTTTTATGGTCGTTGTTTCAGTGTTGGTTTGGTTCTGGCCCGAGTATATCATCGGTCTCTTTAATAATGAGTCCGGTCTGGTAAATATAGCTGTCACTTTCCTCAGGATACAAATAGTGCATTTCATGGTATCAGGCTTCACTCTGGTACTAATGAGTTGCCTGAACGGTGTTGGTGATACCTGGATACCCACACTGAATACCCTGATTACCTTGTGGGCGGTGCAGATGCCCCTGGCCTACTATCTCTCGCGTTCCACTAATCTGGGCGTTTTCGGAGTACGCTGGGCAATGGTAAGTGCCGTAGTTATCAGGGCAGGTGTTTATGCCGTGTATTTTAAACTGGGACGCTGGAAAGATAAGCAGATATAATTTCCGGTATCAAGCCGGCAGGACACTGGTGGCAAAGAGGAATATAATAATTAGTAAAGAGGGGCAGAACGTCAGTAGAGACGTCTCTGGGAATAAGCCCGGTAAGTCAGACTTATAGGGTAACGTTAAATTGCGTGGTCAGCGCCTCTTCTGGTAGCATATTAGCCAGGATTTTCTCCAGCGCCATGGTGTGGCTGCAGGTCCCCCAGTTTGAGAAGAAGTGACAGGAGCAGTGCCACTTGTCGTCACGATAGCTGATATCGTAGTTGTCATTTTCCCCGCGGAATTTCACTGAAAGTTCAGAGAAGGTAATACGGTCTTTTTCCTGGGCATAGCGCTTGGCTTTTTCGATTTTCCCGATCAGGCTTGACTGCATAACTATACCTCCTTAAGTTAAAAAGCACTGACACCCTGAGGTTCAGTGCTTATTTGCTCTACCGCTATTAATAGCTGCTAAAGACATCTTATCTGCATCCTATCAAGTAACCCTCATTTGTTTTATTTTACAATATTTTTTCTGAAAAGTCCATAGGAACTGGAATTGAATTAACAGAAGTCCGGAAATTGTCCCGGTTCCTTTATTGGAGTAAAATAGGCGTGAAACGGGAAAGGAGAAATGAAAAGTGAAGGCATTGCTGCAGCGGGTTACCGGGGCTTCAGTTTCGGTGGACAGTGAAGAGGTGGGCAGGATTGGTCGGGGGCTGGTGGTTTTTGTCGGGG
>JAZFUA010000274.1:0-3623 GCA_036446975.1 Dehalococcoidales bacterium | reverse complement strand
ACCTCAGTCACAGTTTGGTCTTTAGCCAGATGAGATAAGTAGGGGGGGATGATTATTTTAACGCTCACCGGTCTTCATGACCTCCAAATCGTCAGACCCTTCGCACCGATAATTTCATTCCGCGCTTGACACGGAACTCTTACCTCTTGACACCGACTGGAATTTACCCCCGTACCCTGATACGGGGGTAAACATTGCCGGTCAACTATTCAATGTAAAGCTCTTCAACCTTTTCCGGTAAAGGAACACCATTGGCGTCCCAGCCCATCAAAGTATAGTAGTAGCCCTTGGCCTTTTCCATTTTCTCGCGATTAACGGGCTTGTCAGATAGAACGCCATCGGTCTTGGGCTGGTAGAAGCGTTCAGGTAATACATCATCAGCAGCGGTAATGCCTTGCTTGATGTTGAATAACCTGGCTGCCGTTAAGATTCTCTCGCCCACTACCAACTGCTCCGTTGGGGTCATATCCCATCCGGTAACCACCGGTATGACCTCAGTAGCATCTACGCCAGCGAAATTGCAGGTGACTAATGCGTCGGAAAACATAGAACGGCAGTGTGCGGCTTTTAACATGGGTACCCGGCGGGGCCCCATATCATCCGGAGGAACAGTCTGAAGTATCCCCAGGGGACGTAAAGCGCCTATTCCCATGTCAGTGTTCATATCTGCCATTGCAAATCCGTGGTCAGCACCGAAAGGTCCGACCAACCAGCCAAAGCCGAGTTGTATTCGTAGTCTTGGTTCATGCATGCCAGCTTCCAAGCCTTTGGCATGCATGGCAAAAGCTTTCGAGCCGTGGCCGATTTTTTCAGCCATCCGGGCTGTTCCCTCGGCCATCAGGTCACCAATACCCTCGCGCCGGGAAAGCATATCAATTACCTGAATCATGGCATCACTGTTGCCAAATCTCAGCTCAATACCACCAGTGTCTTCTTTAGTCAGAAAGCCCTTCTCAAAGCACTCCATGGCGAAGGCGATGGTTCCTCCGGTCGAAATTGTATCCAGCCCGTTGGCGCCGCACCGCTCGTTGCCTTTGCTTATCGCTTTGAGGTCGTCTATCCCGCAGTTTGGACCCAGCGCCGCCAGTGTTTCGTATTCCGGGCCACCATAAGCCGGGTCGCAGTAATAAGGCTCGTGAAACTCAACCACTTTTTTACAGCGTATTGGGCAGGCGTAGCAGCCATCCATTCCTATCCTGATAGTCTCTTTCAGCACAACAGCGTTTGTATTCTCTGCCGAGAACAAACCATCACGGAAATTGCGTACCGGCAGGTTACCCGTTTGCACCATACCCTGTAAATCTGCGCCAGTTCCGTATTGCGACAAGGGAGTCTTACGGGCTACCATCTGCTGTCTTATTTCCTTTAAACCCTCACTATCGGCCACTTTGGGTAAGCGGTGTCCTCTGACGGCAACTGCTTTGAGATTCTTGGAACCCATCACCGCACCGAGGCCGCCCCTGCCGGCAGCACTTTTAAGGCCGGACATGACACAGGCAAACCTGGACATGTTCTCACCAGCCGGTCCAATCAGGCACGCTGCTATCCGGTCATCACCCAGCTCAGCCCTTATGGCATCCTGTGTCTCCTTCGTCTCTTTACCCCAGAGATGATCGGCATCCCTGATACTCACTTCGCCATCCTGGATAAACAGATAGACCGGTTTGTCAGCCCTGCCCTCGATAATGAGAGCGTCATAGCCGGCACGCTTGAACTCAGCGGCCCAGAAACCGCCGGCCTCGGATTTTATGATAGCCCCGGTCAAAGGGGACTTGGCGCCAATACAATGACGGGCGGCGCCGGGCAACTGCAGACCTGACACGGGACCGAGAGCAAAGACCATCTTATTGTCCGGACCGAGAGCGTCAACGTTCGCTGGCAACTCTTTCCACAGGTAGTAGGTAACAAATCCGGCGCCGCCTACGTAACGTCGACAGAAAAGCGGGTCGAGTTCCTCTACAATCGTACTCCCATTTGACAGGTTCACCCTCAAAATTTGACCGTTATAACCACCGGTTATGTCTTTGGCCACTTATCTTTACCTCCTTAATTTATCTCAGATAGATATAAGCGTGATTACAAGCACGAAACAAAGCTCCGGAATTAGCGGGTATCACAAACAAATAACAAGCACAGACATGTGCCGTAATCATATCATAAAAAGATCCGCTAATTTTCACGCCTGAACACCAGGCATGAGAGTACAAAGTAATAAAGGAACCATTTATTTACTGATTTATTGGCTTATATACTGTAAGGCGGATCAAACCGGTAACGCCGGCTAAAGAATAAATAAACAGCGCGGCTACGTCCTGATTACCGGGTAAGAGTTAATTCGTTTCCTGAAAAAGCGGGGTATTCTTCCGGATTGAAGGAATCCCGGTGTGTTTCCAGCCTGATTGAGCCATCGGCGGTTACCTGGGCCATCAGAAGGCCGTATTCACCCTGCTCTAATGAGTTAGGCGACTCCAGCAGGTAATAGGCTATTCCTGAATCAGCCGTGACCTGCCACGGGTTTGGTTGATAACCCGACCTCTCCGGTGAAATAACCCACACACCGTAGAGGTCAAGCTCGGGTATAGCCAGTTTTATTTCGATTTGACCTGAATCCAGAAAGTAGGGACGGAATACGGCTATCCGAGGACCCCATTCCGGGTCATTGGTATAACTATTGAACCATGTACCGGAGAGGGTGCCGGCCACATCGCTACCGAACTGTCCTAATATCGGCAGACCTTTTTGTGGCTGGTTAGGGTAACCGGAAAGTGTTTCCAGTTGTCGTTTGACTTCTTCAGTGCAAAGCTCGTACACGGAACGGCTGTAAGCAAAGATAGGGCTCCAGTAATGTTCAGGGTAGGTTACCCCTTCATGCTGGGTATGGTCCTCTACAAGCCAGTCCCAGTTTACGGAGTTATCTTTTATTCCGGTCTGACCCAGGATATCGCCTGCCTTCACCGGTATGGGTACCGGCAACGGGATGAATGGGGATGTTTCCTCCCATCCACCAAGCTGGGTATCGATTTTGCTCTTCAGTTCAGCATCGAGCCTGTGGATATGATCCAGGCGAAACTGGCTTTCTCCGTACATCCTGAAGTTCAGTCCGTAATCACCGATTCCGGACGACTTTCTCACAGAGACGATGTAGGTAGAAGCCGGAGCGTACACGTTGTAGGCTGTGCCGGGTGTTTTGTGCCAGATAAAGTGCCGTTCCGTGCCGTAAGGACGTCCCAGGCGCGGATTGTTCCTCACCTGGCTACCGCCGAAACCACCCACTGGAGAGACTGCACTCACATTTTCAATATCGAAGGGCAGCCTAGTAAATTCCTTGAATACAAATTCAGCGTCTTCGCTCGCTGACTGATTATACGGGTCAGATTGATTCCCCGGTTCCGGATTTGAGGTTTGCGGTGGAGTTACTGTCTTCGCCGTCTCAGCTCGTGATGGTGTTTCTGCCGCTTCGCTCGCAGGCGTAGGTGTTGGAATTGGTGCAGAGACAGGCGCCTGTGGCGCCGCAGTACATGCCAATAGCAAAAGAGAAGCTGCAAAAAGTACAACTGTTATGGTGTGTGCTTTACCCATACCGTATCTTTCCCATTACGAGCTTACCGCTTAGCTCATTTTAA
>JAZFUA010000273.1:0-6003 GCA_036446975.1 Dehalococcoidales bacterium | reverse complement strand
ACCGTTTCTACCACTTCTAGCCCATAGCTTTCAAATCCTACCCTCTTCTTGGGATTGTTAGTGAGAAATCGGACCCTGTGCAAACCCAGGTCAGCCAGAATCTGGGCGCCGATGCCGTAGTCACGCGGGTCCGGTTCAAAGCCCAAAGAAATATTAGCCTCCACGGTGTCCAAGCCAGTATCCTGAAGTTCATATGCGCGGAGCTTGTTATGAAAGCCAATGCCCCGTCCTTCCTGCCTCATATAAAGTAAAACTCCCCGTCCCTCGGTAGCAATAGCCTGCATAGCCATGGCAAGTTGCTCACCGCAATCACAACGAAGGCTGCCGAAGACATCGCTGGTGAGACACTCACTGTGAACCCGGACCATGACCGGTTTTTCAGTGGTTATATCTCCCATTACTAAAGCCAAGTGCTCATCGGCGTCGATGTCGCTTTTATAGGCAATCGCCGTAAACTCCCCGTAACTGGTCGGTAATTTTGCCTCGGCTACACGGTGCACCAGTTTCTCATGCCGCCGGCGATAAGTAATAAGGTCAGCTACACTGGAGATTTTCAGCCCGAATTTTTCAGCGATTACCTCCAGTTGAGGCATCCGTGCCATAGTCCCGTCCTCATTCATAATTTCGCAAATAACTCCGGCCGGATAAAGTCCTGCCAGTCTGGCCAGGTCGACTGAAGCCTCGGTTTGCCCGGCCCTTACCAGGACACCCCCCTCTCTTGCCCTCAGGGGGAATATATGCCCCGGCATAAGCATGTCATCAGGTTGTGTTTTCGGATTTAAAATCGTCTGAACTGTCTTGGCCCTGTCGGCCGCTGAAATACCGGTGCTGGTGCCATATTTAGCTTCAACTGACACGGTAAAAGCAGTCGTAAACTGGGAAGTATTGTTAACTACCATCATAGGGATATGCAATTCATCCAACCGTTTACCAATAATCGGCATGCATATTAACCCCCGTCCATGTGTAGCCATAAAGTTGATCGCTTCAGGGGTAACCTTTTCAGCCGCTATTACAAGGTCACCTTCATTCTCCCTGTCTTCATCATCAACCACAATTACCAGCTTACCTGCCCTAATGTCTTCGACAACTTCTTCTATCGTTGATAATCCCATAATGTAACCACTCAACTTATAAATTAAATTAGCTTACTAAAAAGCCGTTCTCTTGTAAAAAACCGGCAGTAATACCGGTGCGGGGAGCCTGGCCGAGTTGCTCCACATATTTGGCAATAATATCTACCTCCAGGTTAACCCGGTCCCCGGTTCGTCTGTCAGCCAGGTTAGTGTGCCGGCGGGAATAATCAACAATGGATACCTGAAACGACTCAGTATCTCTGGCCAATACAGTCAAACTAATTCCATCAACGGCAATAAATCCTTTCTCCACTACATAGCGCATCACATCGGGGGGAGCTTCAAACTTGATTATCATTGCCTTCTCCTCCCATCGGGTGGAGAGTAATTTGCCGGTGGCGTCCACATGTCCCTGGACTAAATGCCCTCCCAAAGGCCCGCCAAAGGACAGGGGTCGTTCCAGGTTCACCCTGTCTCCGGGAGAAAGCGAACCGAGATTGGACCGCCTTAATGTTTCCGCCATTATGTCAACAGAGAAGGAATCGGAATTAAAATCGGTTACGGTCAGGCAAACTCCGTTAACAGAAACGCTTCCGCCCGGTTCTATTCCTTGAGTAATAACCCTGGCGGATATGATAAACTTACCATATTGAGCCGAGACAACTCTGCCCACTTCTTCGATAATTCCGGTAAACATTGATACTCCCTGATTAAGACCCGGTAACTTTCTGGATAAAACTGGCTTTCCCCCACCCTCCGGTTATGGCTGAGTAGAAAATAAAGCCAATCATTTTAAAGGTACCCGCTAATCATAAAATCATCGCCGAATTTTTCAATATTAACCCGTTCTAACTTAAGAGCGTCCATTACTTTCTCAACCCCTTTACCGGCAACGGGTGTTTTTGCCCCCTCGCCACCAATAATAATCGGGGTAACGAATGCAATCACTTTATCTACAAGCCGGTAGTCGATTAAAGAGCCCAGAAGAATACCCCCGCCTTCCACCAGGATACTGGTAATCTTCCTGTTTCCCAGTTCTTTCAGTAAGCTTTCCAGGTTTATCTGTTCCTCTATCATTGGCAATTCCAGTAACTCGATGCCAACCTGAGAATATTCCTTTTTCTTTTCCGCCGATACAGACTCACCCAATGCCAGAAGGGCTTTACCCGATTCGTTAAATACCTGGGCTACCGGTGACGTCCTTCCCTTGCCGTCAACAATTACCCTGAGGGGTTGTTTTTTTGCCTCTCCTCCTGTGCCGGCATATCTACAGGTTAGGCGCGGGTTATCGGTAATAACAGTATTCGCTCCGGCCATGATTGCATCACTTGTATATCGTAAATAGTGGACATACTTTCTCGCTTCGGTACCGCTAATCCACTCGGAATCGCCATCTTTAGTGGCAATTTTACCATCCAGGCTAACGGCAAACTTGGCCGTAACGAAGGGCATTCCGGTGGTAATGTATTTGATGTAGGCCTCGTTAATCTCTTTAGCCTTCTCCTGATGCTCCCCTACATATGTCCTGATGCCTTCTCGCTCCAGCTCAGCTTCACCACCCCCTGAAACCAGAGAATTCGGGTCAATCATAGCCAGGTGGACCTCAGCGATACCGGCGGCAATTATTGCCTGAGTGCATGGTGGAGTGTCCCCCTGGTGGCAGCATGGCTCCAGGGTAACATACATTATACCCCCCTGAGCTTTGTCTCCGGCCTGCTTTAAAGCCATTATCTCAGCATGCCCTGAACCCGGGGGTTGGGTATAACCTTGCCCAACGACCTCACTTTCATTAACTACAATGGCCCCCACCGCCGGGTTGGGACTAACTTGCCCCAAAGCCAGCTCTGCCAAGGACAACGCCTGCTTCATATAATCCATACTACTGCCATTCTAGCATCACCATTAAAATAAGTGCAACTCAACCGGTTTTGCAAGAACTCCTTTCGCTACTAGAAAGAAGCTGCCAGATACGGTATAATTGAAATCGGACACGAAATGGAGCCGCCCGACGAGTTGAAAGCCTTTTTCCGTGATGCCCTGACAGTGATTATTATAGCTGGCGTGCTTGTCGCCGGATTACAGTTAGCTGCTCAAAAATTCATTGTAGATGGCCCCAGTATGGACTCTAGTTTCCGTAACGGACAGCAGGTACTGGTTAATACCCTTATTTATAGATTTCAAGAGCCGGAAAGGGGTGATATAATTATATTCCATCCGCCTGAAAACGAAAAGGAAGACTATATCAAACGTATCATCGGTCTGCCAGGTGAATCTGTAGAGATAAAAGAAGGTGTAATATACATTCATAAAGATAATGGCTCGATGATACCCTTAAATGAACCTTATGTTGTCCATACAGCCAGGCTATCTTTCAAAGGCGATACCATTCCGGCGAACAAATATTTTGTGCTGGGCGATAATCGCAATAATAGTAGTGATTCGCGTAACGGCTGGACAGTACCTTTTCAAAATATAGTCGGTAAAGCCTGGTTGTCTGTCTGGCCACCGAATGACTGGGGGCTGGTTGTGAATTACCTGTCAGGCCAGTAAATCAGCAACCTGGCTGGAAATACTTGCAAGGGACGAATAATGAAATCTGGAGTTTTGCTTAATTACAAAGAATATCTTCCGGTTACATCCGATACGCCCATCTTTTCGCTTGGAGAAGGCGATACCCCCCTGATCAGGTGTGACAATCTTGAAAAAGAAACCGGTTGCAGCCGGCTCTATTTTAAGCTGGAAGGATGCAATCCCACTGGTTCCTTTAAAGACAGGGGCATGGTGGTGGCCGTAGCCAAGGCAATTGAGGCCGGCAGCCAGGCAATAATGTGTGCTTCGACCGGAAATACCAGCGCCTCGTCGGCTGCTTATGCGGCTCATTGTGGTCTTCGTTCTATTATTATCGTGCCAAAAGGTAACATTGCTCTGGGCAAACTGGCTCAAGCCGTGGTTCATGGAGCCCAGATAGTCTCCATTGATGGTAATTTTGACCAGGCACTAAACATAGTTCGGAGTCTTACTGATAAATATCCGGTAACACTGGTTAACTCGGTTAATCCGCATCGGATTGAAGGGCAAAAGACGGCCGCTTTTGAGATTATCGACACTTTAGGTGATGCTCCGGACTATCTCTTTCTCCCGGTAGGTAACGCCGGCAATATTACCGCTTACTGGAAGGGATTTGTGGAATATTCTCAAGCCGGTAAGTCAAAAAATAGACCGGTTATAATGGGTTTTCAGGCCGAAGGTGCCGCCCCCATTGTTCTGGGTCACATAATTGAACAGCCACAGACCCTCGCCACAGCCATCCGCATAGGTAATCCGGCCAGTTGGGCAAAAGCGCTTAAAGCTCGGGATGAGTCCGGTGGTGTCATTGATATGGTTAGCGATAAAGAGATTCTGGCGGCCCACAGTCTTATGGCTACAAAAGCGGGTATTTTTGGTGAGCCGGCTTCGGCAGCCTCCCTGGCCGGACTAATCAAACTCTCGCAGCAAGGCATGGACTTTTCTTCAAAGAAAGTAGTTTGCGTTATAACAGGTACCGGGCTTAAAGACACTGATGTCGTCCTGCAAAATGCCGAGCCGTTCCTCGAGTTGCCGGCTGATTTAGCGGTTGTGGAACAAACTCTGGGATGGAGCTAACGGGCTCTTCTTCGCACTGGACACCTGTATGAACATACTCTGCCGAAGAAAACACCAGGATACCTGAGATCGGTTAGTCTATGGCGCGTCTTAAGCTATAAAAGCTTCTTGGCCGCTTTTTTGTACTTGAGGTTAACGATATTGAAAACAATGTATTACGGCTGGTTCATGGTTATCATCGCCTTTTTCATCCTGGCTGTGAATGCTCTGGCAATTTTCGGTTTCGGCGTATTCCTGAAACCACTAACTGAGCAGTTTGGATGGGAAAGAGGTGCTCTTTCAGGTGCCTTTTCTGTAGGTGCCCTGTTTACCGGCATTCTTTCCCTGGTTACCGGAAGGTTGAGTGACCGCTATGGCCCCCGAATCTTTATTACTCTGGCAGGCCTGTTACTGGGAACAGGCTTCATACTAATGTCACAAATCAGTTCATTATGGCAGGTATATTTAGTTTGGGGGCTCCTGATCGGAGGGGGAATCGGTTGCTGTGCAACTCCAACTATTTCGACTATACCCAGGTGGTTTTCCAAAAGAAGAGGGATAACCCTGGCTATAACCGTGGCCGGGTTCAACTTCGGAGCAGTAATTGGACCCTTGCTCATCCAGTGGCTAATAACTACCTTCAACTGGCAAACGGCCTTTCTGGTTACGGGTTTCATCCCCTTGCTCGTTACCATTCCACTGGCCCAGTTTATGAAACGGAATCCCCAACAAATAGGTCTAAAGCCCTATGGAGAGGAAGAGCCGGAGGAAGGTCTCCAACCTGTAAACCCAGCTTTAAAGGGCATTTCTTTTACTCAGGCAATCCACAGCTTGCAGTTCTGGATTTTCGGTTCTTTGCAGTTTTCTTTTGGTTTCTGTATGCAAATCATCATTGTTCACATCGCCCCTCACGCCAGTGATATCGGGATTCCAGTAATCGTTGCTGCTAGCATATTGTCTATCACTGCCATGAGCAGGATTGCTGGAAATCTCACCACCGGCTTTCTATCCGACCGTATTGGTGGCAAGCTGGCTCTTTTTGCTTGCTTCATAGTCTTAACACTTAGTCTGGTCTGGCTTGGGTTTGTTACCAACACAGGAGGTTTCTTCGTATTTGCTATCTTGTTCGGCATTACCAGTGGCGGGATAATCCCTTTGCTGACGTTAGTTCCGGCAGAATTATTTGGATTGAAAAATTTGGGAGTCATTTCCGGCACCTTCCTTCTTTTAGGCACTATTGGGGGAGCGATTGGTTCACCTTTGGCCGGTTATATTTTCGATGTCAGCGGAGATTACAAAGTAGCCT
>JAZFUA010000272.1:0-3202 GCA_036446975.1 Dehalococcoidales bacterium | reverse complement strand
CCTCGTTAAAAGTGGCTATTATGGAACCGATAGTCTCCTTGATGCCAAGTCCCAGACTTTCTCCAAGGTTAGCGTTAGGGTCGGCGTCAACTGCCAGAATCGGCCCTATACCTTTTTTCATCAGGTGACGAATTACCAGACACGTTATTGATGTCTTTCCCGTGCCGCCCTTTCCGGCTACCGCAATATTTATACTCATGTGACTATCCTCTGCTTTGATTTGGGATTTCGTAATTTAGCTAACCTGGCACTCACTGTAGGAAATTCCTTGACATTGGTGTGAGGTAAAAACAGGGCTGCCATATAATTACTCATAAAATCGACGTTTTCACTCAGCTCAACGTTGGTCATCATCCTGGCCACTCTTCTGGCATCATCCAGCAGGTCAGTCGAGAAAGAGGTCAACCTGGCTCCGAGAAGAGAACCGTTACCGATAAAAATAAATCTATCCACCGGAAGGTCAGGCAGAAGTCCAATGGTAATTGCTTCCTCAATATCAAGACTGCTGCCAAAGGCACCAGCGATAATTACCTGCTCAAAATCGGAACTGGTGAGCCCCACACTTTTAGCTAATGTCTGAAATCCGGCATACATTGCCCCCTTGGCACGTATGAGATTATCAATATCCACCTCGGTGATAACGATGTCTTTTCCAATCTGGGTTTCCCGTGCCCGGGCTAACACGTACTCATAACCATCAGCGCCTTGCCTGATTCTCTTGGGGGACAGGTCACGGTTAAATTTACCGTTCTGACTGATTAAGCCGGTTTCGAGCAGTTTGGCGACAATATCGATAAGTCCGGAGCCGCAGATTCCTTTTGGCTTTACCTTGCCGATAGTGGTAACCTTCGGCTCGAAATTTAATGGATTGATATTGACTTCTTCAATAGCCCCTTTGGTTGCCACGATACCATGCTTTATGCCACCACCTTCAAAAGCGGGTCCCGCCGAACAGGAAGTGGTTACCATCCAGTCCGAGTTCCCAATTGCTATCTCGCCGTTAGTGCCGATATCCATAAAGAAAGTCACGTCTTTTCTCTGGTATACCCCCGCCCCGACAATACCCGAGACAATATCTCCCCCAACATAACTGGCTACCGCCGGAAAAGTGAAAAGATAAACCTCCTGTTCAACCTTAATACCCAGAGAATGTGCCTCTGTCGGCGGGAAAAAGTTGGCTACCGGTGTATAAGGGGCTAACCTGATATATTTGGGGTCCAGTCCGAGAAGGATTTGAGTCATCGTGGTATTGCCAGCGACCATTATGTGACCGATATGCTTTGTGTCGACCTGGCTCTGGGCTAATAGCTCCCCGATTACCCCGTTAATAGTATCCACCACCGCCCGCTGCAGCTTTTTCAATCCACCCGGTTTCTGGCAGTGGGCAATACGGGTAATTACGTCTCCCCCGTAGTCCGCCTGCCGGTTAAAATCAATGCTTTCCGCAATGACCTTTCCTCTGTTCAAATCCAATAATTGCCCGCATACGGTGGTTGTCCCGATATCAAAAGCCAATGAATAGTGCTTATCCCTGGTGTCTCCGGGTTCTATGTTTATCACGCGCGGGCCGTGTCTGTCACTGGTTCTTGGTTTGGCGGCGGTAACGAGAGTAGTAATGGTAACCTGCCAGTTGCCGTCCCTTAACACATTTGCCAGTTTCTTTACCACCCTGAAGTCTACTGACATGTTACTCAGGTTATAACGCTGTTTTAATTCCCTCAGCAGCCGGGACAGGTCACTGGTATTATCCTCCAGCGTTGGTGGCGGCAGTTCTACAACAAACTTACTGAGCGGCGGCTTAAATCTCCAGCCAGTCGCCAGAACTTCGGATACCTTTTTTGTTTCCCGGGACAGTACCGCCTTCTCAAGCCTCGACTCTACCGGAACATAAACAGTTAAATCAGAGATTACACGACTCTGACAGGCTTGCCTTATCCCCTGCTTGAACTCCTTGTCAGAAACCTTCCTGGTTCTGGTAGTTTCTACCTGTCCTTTTTCAATTAAGACCTTACAAGTGCCACAGGTACCATTACCGCCGCAGGAAGCGTAAATACGCACCCCGGCGGTAATAGCTGCCTGTAAAAGGTTCTCCCCCTGTTCCACGGCAATGTCAACATTGTCGGGTTTGAAGTAAACCTTTACTCTCTTGTTCAGTGAAGCTTCCTCCATCTATCCCTCTAAATCAGTAAATAATGAGGTCTAGAAAATTCCCTGTACTTTACCTGTTTTGGTATCGACATCTATCTTTCTAAAGGCCGGATTAGAACTGGTCCCCGGCATAAGGCTGATAGCCCCGGCGCAGGGACAAAGGAATTTGGACCCGGAATAGACCAGAACATCGCGTATCGGGAGAGTCCAACCCTTGGGGACACCCTTAATTGATGGGTCATGAGTGAGACTGAGGTGAGTCTTTACCATCATGGTAGCGTAGTCATCATATGCAGAATCGGCTTCAAACCTCTTGGCTTTAGCCTCGGCTTCAGGAGTCCAGGAGACGCCGTCAGCCCCATAAACCACCTTCGCAATTCTGTCCACACGCTCACGCAGTTTCATCTCCATCGGATACAGGAATTTGAAATCGTTGCTGTCTTCACAGGCTTCCTTAACCACATCCGCCAGTTCCAGGGCGCCATCACCGCCATCTGCCCAGTGGGTAGAGACGGCACAGCGGGCTCCAGCCTCCTCGGCTGCCTTCCGCACCATGGCAATTTCAGCCTTGGTATCGGTATTGAAGCAATTGACGCATACTACCGGGTTGATACCTGCCGTCCTGATGACCTTGATAAAGTGCAGCATATTGGGCAGGCCCTTCTCAAGAAGCCCCAGATTTTCTTTCGTATACTCTTCAGCCAGTGGCAGACCGACGACCACCTTGGGGCCGCCGCCATGCATCTTTAAGGCGCGGATGGTAGTGGTCAGCACGGATACATGTGGCTTGAGGCCACTGTAACGGCACTTTACGTTCCAGAACTTCTCAAAGCCGATGTCAGCCGCAAATCCGCTTTCGGTAATATGATAGTCAAACATCTTCAGACCGATACGGTCGGCGATGATGGATGATTGACCTACAGCGATATTGGCGAACGGACCGGCATGTACCATTATTGGCTGATATTCTACCGTAGAACACAGGGTGGGATTGATAGTATTCCGCATCCAGGCGGTCATCGCCCCACCTACTTCCAGGTCACCGGTGGTAACC
>JAZFUA010000271.1:0-2005 GCA_036446975.1 Dehalococcoidales bacterium | reverse complement strand
TCAGGATGTAACCGGTATCAGGCAACTCGAGGGCGAAAAGAGGCTGGTAGATGAAAGAGATTGACCTGGATAAAAGTGTTTACGAATTGACGGAAGCCTACCCTGAACTGATTGATATTCTTAAAGGGCTGGGTTTTCTGGGTGTTGCCAATGCGATAGCCAGGAACACCCTGGGCCGAGTAACTACTATTCCCCAGGGGTGCCAGAAACAGGGGCAGGACCTGGCAGTAGTGGTTAAGAAACTCGAGGACGCCGGATTTGAAGTCAAATCCCAAATCTGATTATCAGTCACACGGCAAACTGTTTTCTTAGAAGGTATGACACGGTCTTGAGATAATCAAAGGCTTTCCCGACCACCTGTTCTTCAAGTGTAAAATCGCATTTCCCCTGCCCATTCTTGTCTGCCGCTTCGTTACTGGCGCCAACCTGCCCGATGTTTTTCAGGCAGCATCTTGCCGGAGCCACTAAGGACTGTTCAGCGATTTTAACCTGCGAAATACCGGTATTGTCAGCAACTACCTGCCAGTAGCCGGACAAGCGTTCGGCCAGTTTTTCAGGGGTTTCCAGTTCCAGCGAAAAAGAATCTGTGGGCACGATTCCCCAGGATATAATCCCGCCGTTCTTTACAAACTCAGCGACTGACTCTGCATAACCTTTCGGCATCAGCTCTATCTGGTAGGCGTCAAAAGAAAGCACTCCGATATTCAGTTGCAAGAGATAGGGCAGGTTAACATTGGCGCAAAGGTGCAGAGCCCCCGGTCCGCTCAGTCCTGCCATAAAGCTGTTATAGTCTCTCCTGGCATGCATGTCGTCATAGCCTGAAAGACCGCTGAATACCCAGCCTAACCCTGGTTCATCCAGCCAGACAAAGGCATTCGGATTCTTCTTCTTGAGTTCGTTATATTGAGCATCAACTTTACGCTGTATAAAATCATATAACAGAGCCCTGACCTGCTCATTGTATATAATAGGCATCTTATTCTCATCCGTTACTTTAAAGCCAAAGCTAACCGGACCGATAAACTGTCCCCTGATGGCAGAATATTTATCGAGCGGCTTATCCAGGAAGCGGTGATAAACGACAGAATAGTCGTCACTTAATAGAAACTTCTCCGGATTATCTATAATTTCAGAATAACCAAGCAGGTCCTGTTCAAATCTGGCAGAGGCGAACGATATTTTCTGGTTATCAGCATCAACAACTATCCCGGGGAAGTGCTCCGATGCCTGAACATACATATCTTCATAGTAGCTAAGGTTAGGCAGTTGGGGCCAGTATGGAATATCGAGACCCAGAGAGAGTTCAAGGGCTTTCTCAACATCCGAGTGGGGCATAATTCCCATTGCCGTAGTCTGGCAATTTCCCTGAAAAGCAACTTGATTAACCATTTTAACTCCAATCCACTCGAATCGATTAAAGGATGTTCCTGTCTATTATACCAGTGTCAGCCCGATGATGAATCTGCTCTCTTGACAGCGTAGAAGTGGTGATTATACTATGACTTACTTAGAGGAAGTTTTTATCCTGCAAAGCCGGGAGGTATAATATTCAAGTTCAACTCCAGTATATTCAGCGAGGAACTCAGTGAAGGTTGTCATTGCTCCTCAAGGTTTCAAGGGAAATTTGAACGCCCTAAAAGTTGGCCAGGCCATTGAAACCGGAATTAAACGGGCACTCCCTGATGTAACAACTGTCATTAAGCCGATGGCCGATGGGGGTGAAGGAACAACACAGGCGCTTCTTATCGCCACAGGTGGCAGTCTGCTAGAAACGGAAGTCACCGGACCTCTAGGCGAACCTGTCGTCGCTCAATGGGGACTGCTGGGAGATAATGAAACCGCAGCTATTGAGATGGCGGCGGCTTCGGGTATTACTCTGGTGCCAGCCGGGAAACTAAACCCTTTATTAACAACCACCTACGGTACCGGAGAGTTAATCAGGGCTGCCCTCGACCACGGTTGCCGTAAGCTTATTATTGGCATCGGAGGAAGCGCCACCAATGAT
>JAZFUA010000270.1:0-2331 GCA_036446975.1 Dehalococcoidales bacterium | reverse complement strand
CAGGTCCTTCTTCGTCTGGCGGGAGACGTCATCACCTTTCATCGCCACCTCTGAAAAGAGAACGATACTGGCTAAGGGGTTACCCACTTCATGGGCGATACCGGCTGTCATTTGACCGAGTGAAGTCAGTACCTGGGAGTGACGTAATTGGTCCTCAATCTGTTTACGCTGGGTAATATTGACCCAATTTGCCAGTATATAGCTGAGTTTGCCGTTTTCAAATACCGGAGTGGCAGTAACCTCTACCCAGAATAACTCCCCATTTTTCTTTCTTAATAATGCCTCGAGCCCTTCAACCCTGGAATCCATCATTTCCTTCGTTTTTTTCGCTGCTTCATCAGCAACTTCTTGCCGCGTCCAGGGATGGGGTGTTTTAAGACCCCTTACTTCATCGAGTGAATAACCGGTGAGTTTTTCAAAAGACGGATTCACATATTTTATTGAAGTGTCCGGATTAAGAACCACTTGGGCGAAAGGGGAATTATTCAATAAGATGGCATTGAATAATTCACTCTCCTTTAAAGTCTCTTCTGCCCGTTTACGCTCTGTCACCTGTCTGACAATAGCCAGCAGATAGTCCACGTTTGGGGGTTTTGTCTCGTAGGCGATGATATTCTTTAGCCCGACAGCCTGTACGGCAGTTTGCAGTGAAGCGTGGCCAGTGATAATAATATACTCCATTTCAGGAGATGTGCCGGCCAATCTTTCAATTAGCTCCACGCCGGATATGTCAGGTAAACCGATGTCAATGAGGCCCAGACCGAATGTCTTTTCTTTACCGAGCGCGAGTGCACCCTGTCCATCCGGAGCCAGCCTGGTACTGTAACCTTCCGCTTCAAAAATATCCTGCAAATTTTGAGCCTGGTCCGCATCATCGTCAACAATAAGTATCGTAAATAGTTCCATCTTAACCTCGTCAGCCATTTACAAGACTCTAGGTAATCTTCCCGGAGTCATCCTCATTTTTCTGTTCCTTGACCCGCTCCAGCATTGAAACCAGTTCGTCCATGTTTAAAGGTTTCTCCAGGCAGGTATAGGCATTTTTCTCCAAAGCCTGGTCTACCAGCCTTTTCATATCATCCCGATATCCGGTAATGATGATTGCCGTCATATTTGGTCGGAATTCACGGATGGCCAGATACGTTTCCAGACCATTCAAAGGAGGGAGCCGCATGTCAATAAGCAAGACATCGAAATTGTTGCTCTCTGCCTTGGCTACAGCTGTTTCGCCATCGTAGGCCACACTGACCCGGTAGCCTTTATCGCCCAGTACATCTGCCATATTAGCGCAGAGATTCTCGTCGTCGTCCACCACCAGTATCAGATCTCCGTCGGGTGCAGTCTGTGAAATAAGTTCAAAGAGACTATCGAAGTCCAACGGTTTCCTGAGAGCGCCGAAGGCCCCTTCCCTAAGCGCCTCCTTGATAAGGTCTTCAACACTAAAGGCGGTTACCATGATGACCTGGGTATCAGGGGCTATCTCCTTGACCCTCTTAAAAGTTTCCACGCCGTTCATTACCGGCATTCTGATATCCATCAGCACCAGGTCAAAACCATTTTGTTCCACCAGCTCGAGCCCCCTGAATCCGTCGTAAGCAGTTGTCACCTCGTAATCTTTCAGTTCCAGGATGTCGGTTATGTTCTGGCAAAATTCCTCATTATCGTCTACAACCAGTATTTTCATTTTCTCAGCCATTTTCATTCCTCCTTACTAGCTTTTTTATAAATAGGGAGTCGCAAAATGATAGTGGTTCCTTTACCCGGTTCAGATTGGGCCGCTATGGTACCATTATGCCTCTCGATAATTGTTTTTGTAATAGATAAACCGAAGCCGATACCCGTGGCTTTGGTAGTGAAAAGCGGCACGAAAATCTTCTCCAGATTCTCCGCAGTGATACCCGAACCGTTATCGGTAAATGATGCTTCCGCGTAGTCTTCATCAGTACTCTGAACCGCTATTGTCAGGGTTCCATCGCCATTCATCGCCTCTAAAGCATTCTTCACTATATTCTTGAAAGCCATGCGCAATTGTTCCCGATCGCCGATGACCATAACCTTTTGCTCCGGAAAACTCCGTTCTACTTTTACCGAAGAGGGTACTTTAGAGGTAGTGATTGTATCACGAATGGCAGCAATAATATCAAGCCCTCCCAGATGAGGCTCTTTCATTCGGGTCAGGTTAAGCAGGCTGTCAATAATAGTGGTGGCGTTACCGACACTGGACTGGATACGGTCAAGGTGCAGTTGTACCTTCTTATCGGCGTCTTTTAGCTTTGCCTTCAGGTAGTAGGCCGAACTATCCACTACAGCCAGGGGATTCCTCAACTCGTG
>JAZFUA010000269.1:0-9404 GCA_036446975.1 Dehalococcoidales bacterium | reverse complement strand
AGGAGATGTAGCCAGAATGGACGAAGATGGTTTTATCTACCTGATTGACAGGAAGAAGGATGTAGTCATATCTGGCGGGGAAAATATCTATCCGGTAGAGGTTGAGAATGTCCTGCGTGACCATCCCAAGGTTAATGATGTCGCCGTAATCGGGATTCCGGATGACAGGATGGGCGAGGTAGCGGCTGCTGTAATTGAACCAATAACTGGCGTGACTCTAACAGAGGAAGAGATAAATGAATTCTGTGAGCAGCATTTACCCAGATACAAAAGGCCCAGGCGTATAATATTTGACAGGGTACCAAGAAACCCTACCGGTAAGATAGAAAAACCTAAACTGAAAGATAAATATGCCGGAACTGGAGACACGGAATGAGCGACTCTAACGAAGAAAAGATAGTAAAAAGCTATTGTCGGAGTTGCCATGGGGGCTGCGGTGTTCTGGTATCTGTCAGGGACGGCCGTATCGTTAGAATTGAAGGAGACCCTGAATCCCCGGCTAGCCGCGGTTCTATGTGCAGTAAGGGGCTGGCAGCAATGCAGTTGGTGTATCACCCTGACCGGGTTACTTACCCCCTGAAACGAGCTGGCAGCCGGGGAGAAGGTAAGTGGCAGCGTATCTCCTGGGATGAAGCTCTTGATACTATTACGGGCAAGCTGAAACAGGTAAAAATGGAGTTTGGCGCCGAGTCTATCGTTCTTGGATACGGGACCGGACGGAATTATGAGAGCTTTCTTTACCGGTTTTCCAATCTCCTGGGTACACCTAATGTGCTTACTGCCGGCCATATGTGCTACGGATCCAGGATAGCTGCTACTGCCATCACCTGCGGTAAACTCCCGGTATGCGACTTTGATAAAAATCCGGCTTGTATCATAGTATGGGGGAATAACATACTCTGGACTAATCCTGATGAGCAGGTCGGCGTCAGGTTGAGCCGTGCATTATCCAATGGTGCCAAGTTGATTGTGGTTGACCCCAGGTTAACCTTTGTGGCCGGTAAGGCCGACATCTGGCTGCAACTAAGACCGGGAACGGATGCCGCCTTGGCTCTGGGTATGGCCAATGTAATAATTACCGAACAGCTTTACGACAAAACATTTGTCAGAGATTATGTTTACGGATGGGACAAATTTGTTGAGCGAGCCCAGGAATACCCTCCGGAAAAGGTTGAGGAGATTACCTGGGTGCCCGCTGAGATGATAAGGAAGTCCGCCCGACTGTATGCTCAAAGCAAACCTGCCTGCATTCAGTGGGGAGTCGCTATTGAGCAGACCATTAATTGTATTGACAGTAATCGCATTCTCACTGACCTGATGGCAATAACAGGTAATCTTGATGTTCCGGGAGGAAATGTATTTTATACGCCACCGAAGGTAAGGACCATAAGTGAATTTGCCCTGCACCGGAATTTACCCCCGGAACAGGCGGAGAAGCGGCTGGGTGGCAGTACTTATAAACTGGCTAACAGAATAGCTGTATTGACGCCAAAGGAAGTTTGGGATGCTATCTTTACTGATAAACCATACCCTGTAAAGGCTATGCTGCTGCACGGCACTAACCCGCTGATAACCCGGGCTCATTCTAAGGAAGTATATCGGGCGCTGAGCCAGGTTGATTTTCTGGCAGTGACTGATTTCTTCCTGACCCCAACCGCTGAGCTGGCTGATATTGTACTGCCGGCAGCCACCTGGTTGGAGTTTGATGACATCGGCGATTACATGTTCCGTCATGGCTATATTTTCGCCAGGAAAAAAGTTGTTCAAATTGGTGAGTGCTGGTCGGACCATAAGATATTTAGTGAACTGGGTAAACGATTGGGTCAGGAGAATTACTGGCGTGATGACCCGGAAGGTGACCTTGATTATATCCTGGAACCATCGGGGCTTACCTGGCAGCAGTTTGCAGAAATAGGTTTTCTTCAGGGAGAGATGGAGTACCGGAAACATGAAAAAAGAGGTTTCTCCAGTCCCACCAGGAAGGTCGAGCTCTACTCCACTATCCTTGAGGAGTGGGGTTATGACCCTCTACCCCGGTACCGCGAAATACCGGAGAGCCCGATAAGTAAACCCGAAATGATTGAGCAATATCCTTACATCCTGATAACCGGAGCCAGGATACCTGTGTTTTTCCATACCGAGTACCGCATGATTCCCTGGCTGCGCGAGATTCACCCTGACCCTATTGTTGAGATTCACCCCGATCTAGGTAAAGAGCATGGAATTAAGGACGGAGACTGGGTCTTTATTGAGTCTCCCCGGGGCAAAGTCAAGCAGCGAGCCAGGCTTACTACGGGAATAAATCCGGGTGTAATTGCCGCCCAGCACGGCTGGTGGTTTCCTGAGATAAAGGACCCGGGGCATGGGTGGGATATGTCCAATATCAATATTCTCACCGATAACGACCCAGCCGGTTATGACCCGGCTATGGGTGCGACCAATCTGCGAGTTTTGCTCTGTAAGATATATCCTGTTGGAGAGGGACTCCAATGACCGGAGAATACGCTCTTATCGTTAAAACTGCCGATTGCATCGGCTGCAGTGCCTGCGAGGTGGCTTGTAAGCAGGAACATGGCTTACCTGTGGGACCCAGGTGGATAAAGGTTAGCGCGGATGATCCCAGGGAGATAGATGGCAGACTCCAATTGAGGTATACCGTCGCCCACTGTCTGCACTGCACCAGCCCGGGCTGCCTGTCTGTCTGCCCGGTGGATGCCATAACCAAACGCGCTGACGGCATCGTCCTCGTAGACGCGACGCTGTGTAACGGCTGCCTGTCCTGCATAGATGGTTGCCCTATTGGAGTGATGCAGTTCGATGAAGATAAAAGACTGGCGGAGAAATGCGACCTCTGCCTGGCCCGACATGATCAAGGACTGAACCCGGCCTGCGTTAACGCCTGTCCGACCGGTTGTATTTATTACGGATACACCTCCGAAATTTTTACCAAAGCGGGAACACCGGAACTACTTTCCAAGTATAAAAATATAGACAGTTAACCGGATAAATTAATTAAGACCGATCTCCATGGATTAGGAGTACCGGACTTGAGATGAGGGGTAAGACGCTCGCCGGCCTGAGCATTTTTCAGTTAACCCCTGACTCCTCATCCCCGACTAAACACCTGATTGCGATACTACTTTATCCGACTTTCCGGAGGTATCCGCTTCACTAATCGGCAACGGCACCCCCTGGTCGGTAAGGGATTTCTGCAGGCCCTTATAGTTTACCTCTCTTACATTGACATTATTCTGGAGAGCCAGGGCCGCAGCAGTACCGGCCGCTTGCCCCATAACGATACAGTGGGGGATTAGATTGACCATATTGTTAGCCGCAGCATCAGAAGAGAAGCTTCGCCCGGCCACCAGTAACCCGTCCACCTTAACCGGCACCAGCGCCCGGAATGGGAAGTAGAGGAAGGGGCTTCCCCCGGCTGATGGGCCCAGACGGGGAATAATGGCAATGGTGTCTTCGTAAATCTCACCAGAATCCATCGTGTCCTTGGTAAGAGTAAACTCTCCAACCAATCGCCGGGCGCCGCGGGTCCCGGTCTGCGAAGCCGTGTCCAGGATAAAACTGTTCTCAAAAGTTGGAACATTCTTTTTCAGAAATTCATGCCCGCGCCGCATTATCTTGCGCATTTCCACTTCCAGCTTGGTGAGGTCTTCCACATTGGTGCAGTCCAGTTCCGGTATCCAGTTGTTAACCCAGAGAACATCATTGCGTGGAGTCGGCAGTGGCAGCAAGCGGGTACCTGCCACAGTGGTAAGCTCAGCCATCAGTTCTTTATAACGCTCCGGTTCGGATTCTCTGAAATCGCAGTATTTCTGGTAGTCGCAGTTTCCCAAACGGAAAACGAGGGCCAGCATAGAGCTCCTCAGGTTGCGGTCATAGGCGCCGTCAAACTCCGCTCCGGCCGAGGGTAGCAAATCGCCATCGCCGGTCCCATCGATTATTACCTTTCCCAGTACCGCCTGCCTGCCTGATTTACTTTCGAAATACACCCCTTTAACACGGCCATCTTCGAAAATAGCTTTTGTCCCCCATGAGTGGAGAAATAGCTTTACTCCCGCTTCTTCCACCATGTCATTCAGGATACACTTTGTCAGTTCGGTATCCACCCATGCAGTGTGCTCTATCCGTCCTTTATTGACATTGCCCATAAAACGCCCCCAGCGTTTTACCAGGTCTTTATCTGTTGAGCCCAGGTCTTCCTTACGGGGATGGAGACTGCCACCGATGGGCTCTAACCTGTCGAGCCATTCCTGACAGAGGCCGGCGATTTGTGGTTCCGGGCCACCATCACTCATATGGGGGATTTGTATCACTATGCCACCGGTAGCCATACCGCCGAGGTGTCCGTATCTTTCCAGCAGCACTGTTCTGGCCCCACTCCGAGCGGCAGCCACAGCCGCCGAATGCCCTCCGGGGCCACCTCCCACCACAACAACATCCGCTTCATACAAAACCTTAATATCCTGAGCCTCTTCTCTGATTATCATATCGTTTTCTCCTTCCTTGATGACATCTCTTTTCTAACGGTTGCTGAATAGGATCCAACATATGGTTATAAGTTAGGACCTGTGTATCTCATATTGGAACTTGAGTTTAGTCTTCCTTTGAGAGTTTGTCAATGCTGAAAAAGGAACCTAAGTAGACGATGATAGTTTAGATAAGATTTTCTCAATCATAGCTTCTGCTCGAGCTTTATTATCATCGTTCTGGTATATCGTCTCAAAAACGAATTTCATGAGATAACAGACAAACCTGAAATAAATATTACGCTCAAACTTATTTACCCATTTCACATAAGTCTTCTCAACCTCTAAGCAACATTAAGCGACATGTCGTTATGCCGACAGCTGGCGCATGAAACGGTGGCCTCAGGTGTATGTCCTAAAAGCCTCCCAAAAAGGGGAGGCTTTAAAAAATTTTTATTGTACTTAGATTCTCCAGGGAGGGAGTGATAAAGTAGCTATTTCTTCTCGTTTTACATTGATTATGCCTGATTGCACTGGTTTTGCTTTAATGAATCCGGTGATTCAACCGGGTCTTAAAAAAACCCGGGGGATTAACCCCGGCCCAATTAAGCAGTGACCAGTCCTATCTATGCTGGGCCGGAGAAAATAGTATCGTTACCATGTTTGGGTCATAGCAACCTTGCGGAAGTGGTATCCATACACAGCAAGAAGGATGAACCTGGGGAATTTTGGTGGAGATTTCATCAAATAAGAAATAAATAGCCTCCAATAATACCTTTTCCCCTTTCCTATTATGCCAAGGAACCAGATAGACCTGAAGAATGCTTTTACCTGTTGACTCCGTATTTTCGCGGCTGTCTCCCCCGGCGGTTTATACTCCTGAAGAAAGGTCCTTATCCGCTCGTAATATTCCTTGGGTGAATATATCGTAGCCAGGATATGCTTATAACCCGTAATCAGTTTGTCACGGTCCATTATAGGAGTGAAATTGAGGGTGAAGTCAGTGTTGTTTCCTGTAAAGGAGTTCACAAGGCGGCCTTCTTTCTCCAAACGCCGATAAAGCCTGGTACCTGTAGGAGCGTTCAATAGTCCGACCATAGCAGTGACAATACCGCTCTTCTGAATAAAGTCTATCTGAGACTGGAAAATGGACTCCGGATCGCTGTCAAAACCGACT
Source organism: Dehalococcoidales bacterium (assembly GCA_036446975.1). GTDB lineage: Bacteria > Chloroflexota > Dehalococcoidia > Dehalococcoidales > UBA2162 > JAZFUA01. The sequence continues at coordinate 3,746 of JAZFUA010000269.1, read as the reverse complement.
ATAAAACCTCCCTGCACCTCCAGTCCAAATCGCTGGAGCTTCTTTACCGAAGCGACGAGGTTACGGTTTTGATTTTGAACCTTGGCAGACTCGATCAAGCTTTCATCATTTGGAGTTTCGATACCAACGAACACCACATCAAATCCGGCAGTCACCATCAAACGCATCAGCTCTTCATCGTCAGCCAGATTAATGGACGCTTCCGTATGAAGAACAAATGGGTACTTCTTCCGTTTACCCCACTCGATGAATGCCGGCAGTATTTCTGCTTTCAATTTTCTCTTGTTGCCAATGAAATTATCATCCACAATGAAGAGATTACCTCGCCAGCCATACTCATAGAGGGAATTCAGTTCTGAGATTAGCTGTTCTTGGCTTTTAGTCCTGGGTATTTGCCCGTTCAACGTGATGATATCGCAGAATTCACAATCATAGGGACACCCCCGTGAATACTGCAGGTTCATTGATGAATAATGCTTCATGGCTATCAACGACCACAACGGAACGGGGGTGGCACTGATATCCGGGTGTTCATTAGAAGAGTAGATGTGCCGCGCCTGCCCTTTCTCCAGGTCTTCCAGGAAAGGATACAGGGTAACTTCAGCTTCACCCAGGACAAAATGGTCTATATCGTTAAATTCTTCAAATCCGGTAGTAAATAAAGGGCCCCCGGCTACGATTTTTGTTCCCAGACGCTTGCACTGGACGACTACTTCCTTAACCGATTTTTTCTGCACCACCATGGCACTGATAAATACGTAGTCGGCCCACTCGATATCGCTATCGTTCAGTTTGGTGACATTCATATCCACCAGCTTTTTGTCCCAACTTCCCGGTAGCATCGCTGCCACTGTCAGTAAGCCCAGTGGGGGGAAGGCGGCTTTCTTGGAAACAAATTTCAGAGCGTGCTTAAAACTCCAGAAAGTGTCCGGATATTGAGGGTATACCAGCAGCACTTTCATATCAGCGCCACTCTTATTTTTATAGCGCACATATTACCACTTTTCTATTTGACTCTTTCCTTGTCCTCCCCTTAGTTTAGCACTTTACTGGCTATCGCTCTAGTTAACCGGATTTCTCCCGATTTAGGGGGTATCCAGTTATATCTGCTATAATTATATTATGCCCCGCAATATTGCCCTTTATATCCATGTGCCTTTTTGCCGCCATAAGTGCCCCTACTGTTCCTTCGTATCATACGATTACCGGGAGGCTGATATCCCCTTATACTTGAGTGCTCTTAATAATGAACTGATACGACGGGCTGGTGGAGAATGTATTTGCAGCATATATTTTGGCGGAGGCACTCCGAGCTTACTTTCCGTAAAATATACGGATGACCTTATATCCGCCATCAGCTCACTATTTGCCCTTGATGAATCAGCCGAAATAACCATTGAGGCCAATCCGGGAACTATTAACCGGGGTTACCTTACCGCTATCAGGGAACTGGGAGTTAATCGATTGAGTCTGGGGGTGCAGAGTCTGAATGACCGCGAACTGGCGCTGCTGGGACGCATTCACACGGCATCTGATGCAAGAGAGGCAGTACAACAAGCCCGAGGCGCCGGGTTTGCTAATTTGAGTATAGACCTTATCTACGGGTTACCGGGTCAGACCCTGTCCGACTGGCAACATACATTGGAGGAAGCCATAACGATGAGACCGGAGCATCTTTCGCTCTATTCTCTCACTCTGGATGAGGAGACTCCAATGGGGAGAGCTGTGAATGAAGGCTCTTTGACCGAGCTTGACCCGGACACCAGCGCTGACCAATATGAACTGGCCGAGGATTTGTTGGCCGCACAGGGCTACATCCACTACGAGATATCAAACTGGGCAATAGCCAGCCGAGAGTGTCGTCATAATCTGGCTTACTGGCAAAACCTGCCCTACCTGGGAGTGGGTGTTGCCGCTCATTCCTGCCTGGATGGTCACCGCCTGGCCAATACGAAGAGCCTGGCTAAATATCTGACCGATTTTTCAGGGAAATCATTACCGGTGCCGGAACTGGATGAAGAGATTAGCCCCGAGCTGGAACTGGCTGAAACGGTCATACTCGGCTTGCGGTTGGGTGAAGGAATCGACCTGGATGATATTCATCGCCGTTTTGGCATTGATATACTGGTACATTATCGCCAACAGGTCCAAGAAATGGCTGATGCAGGCCTGCTGGAACAGACCGACAGGCGTATAAAACTCACCCGTCGTGGCCGGCTGCTGAGTAACGAAGTATTCTGGCGTTTCCTGCCAGAGTGAGCCCGTTAAATAAAACAATGGTAAATTTAGCCGTAAGAGGTAGCTAAAGTAATATGGAACAAGCGCTAACCAGGAATTTTTGTATTATTGCTCATATAGACCACGGTAAATCGACATTGGCCGACCGACTGATTGAACTAACCGGGACGATGAGGCCTGAGGAGATAGGCAAGCAGGTACTGGACAGCATGGAACTGGAACGTGAACGCGGTATTACTATCAAGGCCAAGGCTGTGCGTCTGCATTATAAAGCCAATGATAGTCAAACCTATCGCCTTAATCTGGTCGATACTCCGGGGCATGTTGACTTCTCTTATGAGGTCTCACGCACCCTAGTGGCCTGCGAAGGAGCTGTGCTGGTTATCGATGCTACTCAGGGTATCCAGGCACAAACACTGGCCAATACCTATCTGGCTATGGAACATAACCTGGAGATAATTCCTGTCATCAACAAGATTGACCTGCCGGGGAGTGAACCCGAGCGTGTCCTGGCGGAGATTGAGAGCGTTCTCGGCTATAAAACCCGGGATGTACTTCATTTGAGCGCCAAGACCGGAGAGGGTGTACCGCCCCTGCTTGAAGAAATCGTCCGGCGTATTCCCCCACCCGGAGGGGATGTCCGGCGGCCGCTCCGGGCGCTTATCTTTGACTCCCGTTACGATGCCTATAAGGGTGTCATCGCTTATTTGCGTATCGTGGACGGACGTATCACCAGAGAAGACAAACTGCGCCTGATGGGGCAGGATACCGAGATAGATGTACTCGAGGTCGGCTATTTTGCTCCCGAACCAAGCCCGACAGCGGAGCTGACAGCCGGGGATGTTGGTTATATCGCCACCGGGCTCAAGAGCGTAGAGGAGTGCCGTGTCGGTAATACGGTGACCACGATATATGGTGGGGCCACGGAACCTCTTATCGGATACCACTCCCCCAAACCAATGGTATTTGCCGGTATCTACACCACCCAGGCAGAGGATTATAGTGAACTGAGAAAGGCGATTGATAAATTAAGCCTTAATGACGCCTCGCTCACTTACGAACCGGAGTCCAGTTCGATTCTGGGTCACGGCTTCCGCTGCGGCTTTCTGGGCTTGTTGCACCTTGATATCGTGCGAGAACGTCTGGAGAGGGAATTCTCATTGTCGCTGGTAGTTACCGTACCCGGAGTCAGTTTCATTATTACAAAAACCAGCGGGCAGCGACTCACCATCACCAATCCGGATGAGTTCCCGGTACCAACAGAAATCGAAAAAATAGAAGAACCCTGGGTGAAAATATCGGTTATTACTCCATCAAGTTTCATCGGTGCTCTGATGGAGCTTCTCATGCAATCCGAGGGAACCTACCGACACACCGAGTACCTGGGGCAACACCACCCCGGGGGAAAGCTGGGGCAGCGTGTCCGTCTTGAGTACGAAATGCCCCTGCGCTGTATGCTGACCACTTTCTACGACCAGATAAAAATCCGCAGCCGGGGGTACGCTTCG
>JAZFUA010000268.1:0-7310 GCA_036446975.1 Dehalococcoidales bacterium | reverse complement strand
CATAAATCAGGATGATAATTTGCTACTACTATCCACAGAAGCATTTGACCCCTGATGGAAGGCCGTTGGTATTATGAAGTTCAGTAGTAACCGGGTATGGGGGGCTAGACATGAGGGTAAACCGCCGCCGTTCTGACATTGAAATCATAGCTGATATGTTGCGATTGGGTAAGAACGGCGCTGGCAAGACCAAAATCATGTACCATGCGGACATGAGCTACAGCCAGACGCAAAAATACCTTTGGTTTTTAACTAATCAAGGTTTTCTCATTAGAGTGGTATCAGGTAAATCTCGGGCGACGTATTATCTGACGGAAAGGGGAAATGAGTTACTCGAAAGTATAGACCACCTTGCGGAAATACTTGGGTTGTATGAAGGAGAAAAATATTATGCTCCGGCGATGTCATAAGTTCGAGCTGGGCTGATATTAACCTTCTCCCATAAAGTTAACCACTTATTAAGGCGAGAGTTTCTCTAATTGTTGTTATTGTCTTCGGAATTAGTTAATTGCCACTCCCGGAAGTGGCACATTTTGCTTTAACAGATTATTCTGAAGAGCTGACGGTGAGACCTCTTTGGGGGTGATTCCTTCCTTAACTGCCAAAGCTGCGGCAGTGCCGGCAGCCTGTCCGGTGGGTATGCACTGTTGAATCCAGTTCAGGGCATTATTGGCGGCGATATCCGACGAGAAGCAACGCCCGGCAACAATCAGATTATCTATTTTACGGGGCAAAAGAGCCCGGTAGGGGATATGAACCAGGGGAAATCCATCCGATACTTTCCTGCCCAGGTGGGGCAATACGGCAATGGAGTCCTCATGGACAACCCCGGATGTTACATCATCCCAGGTGACTATGTGTTCCCCGATAAGTCTCCGGCTGGCGCGGGTGCCAATCTGAGAAGCAGTATCCATTATGTAGCTGTTCTTAAACCCTGGCACATTCTTCTTGAGGAACTTGTGGGAGAGCAGCATTTGCTTTCTAACATTTACCTCAACATAGGTGAGGTCCTCTACATCCAGGGCGCTGAGATTTGGGACCCAATTGTTGCACCACCATACATCATCATGGGCGCTCCGCCAGTATGTGTTAAGACCGCCTTGATCGGTTAACTCCTTCATTATCGCGCCATGCTGTTCCTTTTCATTGTCCCTGAAATCAACATATTTATCACTCTTAACATTGGCTATTCTGAAGACCAGAGCCAGGTTGGAGGACCTGACACTGGGGTCTATGGTACCGTCAAATTCAGCCCCGACTGAGGCAAACATGTCGCCATCGCCTGTGGTGTCGATTGTTATTTTAGACAATATTGCCTGGCGGCCGGATTTGCTCTCAAAGACCATCCCCTGGACACTATCATCCTCGGCAATAGCCCGGCTGCCCCAGGAATGAAGCAGCAGTTTTACACCGGCTTCTTCCACCATGTCATTCATCACGCATTTGAGCATTTCAGGGTCAACCAGGGTGCCGTATCTTACCGAACCGCCGGAAGTAAAAGCGCCGTGGCCGCGGCGTCGCCAGTAACCGAGTATTTTGGGGTCGGTCGAGCCGGTTTCTTCGTCTTTGGTATGGAGCGCTCCGCCCAGCGTGTCCAGTCTGTCAATGAACTCCTGGCAAATACCGGCGATTTGTCTTTCCTCCATTCCGGCGCTCATAAAGGGGATGAGAATAACAAGCCCGCCCGTTGACATACCTCCGAGATGGCCGTATCTCTCAACCAGGGTTGTTTTAACGCCGTTTCTGGCTGCCGCTACCGCAGCGGCAACACCCGAAGGACCACCACCGACTACCACCACATCAGTCTCGCTGAAGACATTAATTTCTCTGGCTGCTTCCTGAATAGTTTTCATAACTACTTACTCCTGTGATAATTTTCTAACGGGACTATTAGTATCATTTTGGTAATCAGCATTCTACACTTTCCCGTAACTGGATGTAAACGGTAATTTGTCCCTATAAGGAAACTATTATCAAATTAATAATTACCAGTTAATCGGCTTGCACAGTATCTCTTTCACCTTAAGATCAAAGAAGTCCTGTGAGTTGACGGGACGAACCACTATCGCTGTATCGGCCCCGCTTCTGGTGCCGGCTACGGCAATAATATCTTCGTCAGTAGACACCAGCCCGGCATCAGCCGCCATGATGGCACACTCAATGCCGACCTTAACGCCAACACTTATCATCCGTAGCGACTGGCCAACGATTTCCTCCGGGCTTGAGGTGCTGAACTTCTTCCGCATTGCCCGCCCCATCCCGGAAAGAAGATGAGTAGCAATCAACACCGTAGACTTGCTCCTGATGAGCTCCTCATTACCCTGGCTAAAGGTCTCCTCCAGATTCTGCATCGTCGGATGTGCAAAACCGGCGATGATAACGATTCTCAAGCCGTCAAGGGCACGCACTGCCTTCTCTGCCGTATAGCCGCGGTATGATGCAACGATTACTGTGTTTATACCTAGTCCCTCGGCTCGCTTCTTCACAATTTCTAACACGGCATCAGTGTTATCTTTACCGGGTGTCTCGAAATATGTGATCTTTGCTTCCATTTTTTCTCCTTTAGTAATCAGCCTGCTATCGAGTAAAATATCATGAAATGACAAACTCGTAAAGAATCTCTCTTCAGGTGTTATCTTACACTATATACCGTTGCTATCAGAGAAATCGCACCTTGACCCTGGAATAAAACAAGTAATAGAATACTACAGCACATCATCCGGATTGATTAGCACTTAGAAAAAGGACGGTATCATAATATGGAGACGAAAGAACTCATTCAAAATGGGCTGAGAAACGTTAAACGGACATTCGATAGGACATTGGATAGCTTGACTTCTGCTGAATTGAAGTGGCAACCCCGACCTGATGCCGGCTCGATAGGCCTGATTATTTTTCATACGGTACGTTACGAAGATTTGACTCTTCAGTCTCGATTACAGGGTAAATCTGAACTTTGGGAGTCGGAGAAGTGGTACCAGAAACTAGGTATGGATGCTGGTGACAGTGGTAGTCACTATACTGAAGAACAGGTGGCCGCATTCGTTGTCCCGAAAATTGAGGACTTGCTGAGCTATGCTGAAGCAGTACGCACTGAGACTCTTGAATACCTGAAAGCGATGACAGCAGATGAATTTGACAGGAAAATCGTCCTGCCTCCCAGGGGCACTCCTCCCAGAAGCGTGCCGGCCGGAACACGTCCTCCTGCGCCTACTGCAGGTTCGATGTTGTTAATGATTGTGACCCATTCTGCCCAGCATGTCGGAGAAATCTCATACTTGCGGGGTCTCCAACGGGGAATGGATAAGTAGCCTTACTACCACAAAGGGGTACCAGTACTGAGAAATTCTAAACTTCATACCTGAGCTTCGGAATGCCTTCAGAATGGCCCGGTTATGAGATACTATACGACACTTCAGATAGACCGATTGCTTATGTCCTGACTATTGAATTTTATACAAACGGAGATCCTTCTCTGAGAAAAGCCTATCTGAGCACCTTCAGGTCATAAAAACAGGGGGATAGGAATAGAAAAGCAAAATGCTAACCATTTCAAATTTATCCAAGTCCTACATTGATAGAGTATTATTCAGCGGTGTCAGTTTAAGTGTTGGTGCCAGGGATCGCATCGCCATAATTGGGCCGAACGGTTCGGGAAAGACGACATTCTTCGAGATTATTACCGGGAAAGTGAGTCCGGATACCGGTAGTGTAGCCAGGCGTAAAGGTATTACCATCGGTTATCTGGAACAGGATATTAAGCCTACCTCAAAACGGCCTTTGCTTGAGGATGTCACAGCTTCATCAACTGAGATTACCGGTCTGGCACATCGGATGCAGGTTCTCCGCGAGGAATTGGCCGAGGAGCCAGATACAGAAAATTCAACGGAACTGCTCTATGAACTGGGTGAACTTCAGCACAAATTTGAAGCGGCCGGCGGTTATGACGTCGAATATGAAGCTAAAATTATTCTCTCCGGGTTGGGATTTGCAGAATCAGACTTCGAACGGCCACTGAGCAACTTTAGTGGTGGTTGGTTAATGCGCGCTGAACTGGCCAAGCTTCTCTTCCTTAATCCTGACCTGCTCCTTCTTGACGAGCCGACAAACCATCTTGATTTAGAGTCTTGCGTCTGGTTCGAGAATTACCTGAACACTTATCAGGGAGCAGTTTTAGTAATCTCCCACGATAGAGCCTTCTTAAATCGGGTGGTGAAAAAGGTGCTGGCAATTGAACAGGATGAAGTCCTTTTCCATCATGGAAATTATGACAGCTTCATCCAGGCACGGCAGAAAGAACTTCAGGTCAAAGAGGCTGCCGCAAAAAGGCAGGAGCTGAAAATAAACAAGGAGATGCGCTTCATCGAGCGATTCCGTTACAAGGCTAAGAAAGCGGGTCAGGTCCAGAGTAGAATAAAACAGCTCGAAAAAATAGAGAAAATAGTAGTACCCAGGGCAACCCGGAAGATACACTTCTCATTCCCTGCTCCGGTGAGAGTTGGAGAGGAGGTTATTTCTCTAAAACACATCTCTAAGGCGTATGGCACTACTATTGTTTACCGTGACCTTGATCTGGTGATCAATCGGGGTGACAGGGCAGCTTTGGTAGGGCCTAACGGTGCCGGTAAAACAACATTGCTCAGGATTATGGCCGGGGTACTGCCATTCGAAAAAGGAGAACGTAAACTGGGATACAATGCCAGCACAGCTTATTACGCCCAGTATGTGCTTGAACTTCTTGACCCCGATAATAATGCTCTTGATGAATTGAGGAAGGTAACCGCCGAAGATTCAGAACAAAGCCTGAGAGGAATACTGGGAGCTTTCCTCTTTACTGGTGACGATGTTTATAAGAAGGTATCGGTCCTTTCAGGTGGAGAAAAAAGCCGCCTGACAATAGCCAAGATGCTGATGCAGCCGGCGAACTTCCTGCTGATGGACGAGCCTACTAACCATCTTGATATTCCGTCACGAGAGATGTTAACTGATGCCTTAGAAGCCTATCAGGGAACATTTTGCTTCATCACCCATGACGAGACACTTATCCGGCAGATTGCCAACAAGATTGTTGATGTGAGAGATGGGAGAATAGCCGTATTCCAGGGGGATTATGACAGCTATCTCTATTGGAGAGACTCTTCCTTTAAAGACGGTTCAGATACTCAACAAGTCCCGGAGGTAAAAGCCACGGCGGGAAAAAACAGGCGTAAACGTAAGCTAATCGAAGGAGAATTAAGAAACACATATTATCGGGAGATTGCTCCCACCAGAAAGAGAATCGCCGAAAGTGAGAATAAGATGGTAACAGCTAAGGAGCAATTAAGTGAGATCGAAGTTTTGCTTTCAAGCTCGGAACAATATAGTGATAGTGTCAAAGCTGTCAGGACAGTTAAAGAGTATCATCGGTTAAGTGAGGTTATAAAATCGCTTACCGGCGAACTGGAAACGCTTTCCACTGAAGCCGAACGACTTAAACAGAAATTTGATAGAAGCATGAATGATATCGAGGTCTGATAATAGTGAAGGCAGGTCAATCATACAAATATTTTACATAATTGCATTGAAATGTGGCTATCTTGTTAATAGAATGTTATTATTAGCAATGAAATAAACTTTGCATAAAGGAGGCTGAATAAAAACCGAATCGATTCAAATCAATTTTGAAGGAGATTAATTATGAATAAAAAAATGTTTAAATGGGTTAGCCTGATTTGCCTGATAGTAGTGTTGGGCGTGGTGGGAGTATTGGCAGGTGGTTGCGCGACTGACTCAGACAAGGTTTATAAAATTGGGATAAGCCAGATTGTAACTCATCCCGCACTCGATGCTACCAGGCAGGGCATCATAGATGGATTGAACGAAGAAGGCTATGTGGAAGGTGAGAATATAGAGTTTGACTATCAGAATAGTGAAGGAGACATGACACTCGTCGCTTCCATTGCCCAAAAATTTGTTTCGGAAAATAAAGACCTGATTGTCACCATTGCTACTCCCAACAGCCAGGCGGCGATAAGCGCTGCTGAGGGAACTGACATACCGATTGTCTTCTCGGCAGTTACTGACCCGGTAGGAGCCGGCCTGATAACCGACTGGGATTCTCATCCGGATGAGAATGTTACCGGGGTTAGCGATATGATAGTGGTGCAGGACGATTTAGCCTTGATACTCGAGATAGTCCCGTCCGTCAAGAAAATCGGTACCCTTTATAATGCTGGAGAATCCAATTCAGTGTTCCTGGTTGAAAAACTGAAAGAAGCAGCCAAAGCCAGGGGAATCGAGATAATCGAGAAGACGGTAGCCACCAGCGCAGATGTCCTGGCGGCTGCTACATCCCTGGTCGGTCAGGTGGACGCTATTTGGGTTGGTACCGACAACACCGTGGTCACCGGTCTTGAAGCTCTAATTAAGGTTTGTGAGGATAACGATATACCCTTCTTCCCCGCAGATGACCCTTCGATTGAGCGTGGTGGAATTGCCGCCTACGGCTTTGATTATTACGATATAGGCGTGCAAACGGGAAGAATGATAGCCCGGGTACTGAAAGAAGGCTCGGCCAACAGCATCAAAGTGGAAAAAGGAGAGCTTATCAGCCTCTCCATTAATACCGCGGCCGCGGAGAGCATGGGTGTAACCATTCCCCAGAACCTGATCGACAAAGCCGCCATTAACTACGGCGAATAATTCCCCGGTAATAAAAATCGCACCAGGTTAATAAACAAACTTCACACTCATATTGCGGAGGTAAGTGCTCGTGGAAGCGATAGGTAACCTCTTGACTATTTCTTTCTATGAAGGACTGGTATACGGCTTCGTGGCCATTGGCGTGTACATTACCTTCCGCGTGCTCGCCTTCCCTGACCTGACAGTTGACGGCAGTTTCCCCCTCGGAGGATCTGTGGTCGGTGTTCTGATTATCAGTGGGGTTAATCCCTGGCTGGCTACCCTGGCCGCTCTTTTTGCCGGTCTTCTGGCCGGACTGGGAACGTCCTTGCTCAACACAAAACTTAGAATAAATGCCCTGCTCTCTGGTATTCTGATGATGGTTGGGCTTTATTCCATCAATCTTATGATTATGGGCCGGGCAAATATTCCCCTGCTGCGGGAGATAACAATATTTGACCAGGTAGCCGGATGGTTTAATACGAATACCAGTATCACTCTGGCGATTGTTTTTGTCTTAATTATCGCCGCCATTATTCTTATAATTCTAAACTGGTTTCTGCGCACCGAAATCGGCCTGGCGCTGAGGGCAACCGGTCAAAACCAGCAAATGGTGCGCGGCCTCGGGGGTGATACCGATATGACGACAA
>JAZFUA010000267.1:0-7932 GCA_036446975.1 Dehalococcoidales bacterium | reverse complement strand
ATTGAATGGATAAGATAAGAATCCCTGATTTTAGAAGATACAAGAGGTTTATCCCTGAGGGTAATAGTGAGTAACTAATTGTACTTTAATATATTTAATTTAGCTTTGGACGGTACTTATTGGTACCGTTTTTGCCATTTATTTTGGTGCACAATCTTCTTAACCAGCTTTGCCTTCTGACGGCTAAGAATGTTAAAATGGTAGTGAAACGGCGATGAGCCTGACTTAAGTAATGGAGGAGTGATGGCTGAGGGAAAAGAGCTGCGGTTGACCGAGAGCGTCCGCTGCGCCGGCTGAGCCTCAAAGATAGGTCCGGGAGACCTTGAAAATGCTTTGAGTGATTTGCCCGTACTGTCCGACCCGAATGTAATCAGGGGTATGGATAGCCTGGATGATGCCGGCGTTTACAAACTCAACGACGACCTGGCTATCATTCAGACCGTTGATTTCTTTACGCCTGTGGTTGACGACCCCTACACCTTCGGACAGATTGCGGCCGTCAACGCCATGAGCGATGTCTATACCATGGGGGGCAAACCCTTAACGGCAATGAATATCGTCTGTTTCCCCATTTCGTCTATGGACATCTCGGTCCTTCAGGCTGTCCTGCGGGGCGGCGCCAACAAAATGCTTGAAGCCGGAGTGGTGCTGCTGGGGGGGCACAGTATAGATGATAACGAACTCAAGTACGGGCTGGCGGTTACCGGCACGGTGCACCCAAAGAAGATGATAACCAATTCAGGCGCCGTGGCGGGAGACAAACTTATCCTTACAAAACCGCTGGGCACCGGTATTATAAGCACTGCCCTGAAAGCCGGGGTGGCTGACGATGAATCAGTAGCCATAATTACCCGCTCTATGGCAACTTTAAATGATAAGGCTTCAGAACTGATGCAGGAGATTGGGGTTCACGCCTGCACCGATATCACCGGTTTTGGTTTTATCGGCCACGCCATCCAGTTGGTCAAAAACAGCCAGGCAGGCCTCAGCATCAATGCGGCGGCTCTGCCCGTCTTCCCCGGGGCCAGCGAGTTCGCCGCCCAGGGACACTGCCCGGGCGGCCTGGAAAAGAACCGGGATTTTTACTCTTCATCAGTAGCAATCAAGGGTGAGCTACCGGCCCAGACTATGGACATCCTCTTTGACCCCCAGACCTCGGGGGGGCTGCTTATTTCCCTGGCGCCCGAAAAAGCCGAACTGCTGCTGGACAGGTTAAAACAGGCCGGAGTGGCAGAGGCGGTTATTATCGGAGAGGTAATCAGTGAACCGAAGGGGGAAATTACTGTTTACAGTTAACAGTAGCCAGACGACAATGACTCTTTCCACATCTGAAAAAGCAGTGAACCGGGTGAAGGTAGTGGTGGCAATGAGCGGTGGCGTAGATTCGTCTGTGGCTGCCGCTCTGCTCAAGGAGAAGGGTTACCAGGTCAGCGGGGTAATAATGAGAATCTGGGGCGGGGAAACCTCGTCCGCGGAAACAACCCGCCATGCCTGCTACGGACCGGAAGAGGAAGAGGACATTGAAGACGCCCGAAAAGTATCTCAAACTCTAGACATTCCTTTCCATGTGTTTGACCTGAGACAGGAATATAAAGACCAGGTGCTGGACTACTACTTAAGTGAATATCTCTCGGGGAGGACGCCCAATCCGTGCCTGGTATGTAACCGCCAGCTTAAATTCGGCGACCTGCTGAAAAAGACCCGGGAAAGGGGCATTGAATTTGATTATTTTGCCACCGGGCACTATGCCAGGGTAGAATATAACAGGGAGAGGGGCCGTTACCTGCTCAAAAAGGCAGCCGACCTGAATAAAGACCAGTCCTATTTTATTTCTTCTTTATCCCAGGAACAACTGGGGGTCTGCCTCTTTCCTATCGGCGACTACACCAAGGACGAGATAAGAAAAATAGCCTCAAAATACGGATTAGGCATCAGCAGCAAGGCGGAGAGCCAGGATTTTATTGCCGGAGATTACCCCTCCCTGGTGGAGGCGGCCCAACCGGGTAAAATACTTAACCAGCAGGGGAATATCCTGGGAGAGCACCGGGGAATCCCCTTTTACACCATCGGGCAGCGTAAGGGGCTGGGTATAGCGGACAAAGAGCCTCTTTATGTTATCGATATCGACTCTGAAAAAAATGCCATCACGGTTGGAGGCAAAGAAGAAGTATACCAGGACGAGCTTACCGCTTCAGGGCTGAACTGGATTGCCGTGGAAAAACTGGAGCAGCCGGTTATGGCCAGGGCAAGGATAAGATACCTTCACCGGGAAGCCGAGGCGGAAGTAACTCCCATCGAAGAAGACAGGGTTTATGTAAAGTTTAACCAGCCTCAACTTGCAATTACCCCCGGACAGACTGTAGTCTTTTATCAGGGGGATGTAGTGCTGGGAGAAGGAACGATAGAAAAAACAAGGAAGTAAGAAAATGGCAACGATATTAGCCGTCTGCAAAAGCAAAAAAAAGGGAACCCGGAAGGACGATATCAGGGAAGGCTACTTTAAAGAGGACTACGGCCTTGCCGAAGATGCCCATGCCGATTCAACCACCCACCGCCAGGTGAGCCTGATGGCCACTGAAAGCATCCAGAAGATGCGAGACCTGGGTCTGGACGTGGGTAACGGAGACTTCGGAGAGAACCTGACCACGGAAGGAATTGAGCTTGTCTCTCTGCCAATTGGCACCGAGGTATCCATAGGTAAAGATGTTGTTTTAGAGATTACCCAGATTGGAAAAGAGTGCCACACGAAATGCGCTATCTTCTACCAGGTGGGCCAGTGCATTATGCCCGAAGAAGGCGTATTTTCCCGAGTAATACACGGCGGACTTGTCAAAGCCGGAGACGAGATAAAAACTAACATCCATGGAGAATGAAACCGAAAAGGTTACTATCCTAAAGTTCAACGATGAGGGCAGAACCAGTACCGAGGATGTGGTTGCCAGGGAGTCACCCCTGACCATTATCCTGAACAATAAGGAACTGGTGACGCTACTCTGCTCACCTAATAGCCTCAACTACCTGGCCGTTGGCTTTCTCTACTCGGAAGGGTTACTGAAAGACAAAGATGATATCAAGAAAGTAACCGTTGACGACCAGAGGGGTGTGGTGCGAGTGGAAACCACTGAAGACAGGTCAATTGCTGATGAGCTTGTCTTCAAGCGATTAATAACCTCGGGTTGCGGGGCAGGAGCTTCTTTCTATAAAGCGGCTGATGCGCAAGACCAGGAAAAAATAGAATCCGGAATTAAAATATCCGCCTCTGAGGTATCGTCCCTGGTTAGAGCATTCCAGCACCAGTCACTGCTTTACAGGGCGACGGGCGGTGTTCACAGCGCCGCTTTGTGTGATACCACTAATATCCTGATTTTCGCCGAAGACATCGGCAGGCACAACGCCGTTGACAAAATTTTCGGTGAATGCCTGCTCAAAGATATAACCACGGACGGACGGATAATAGTAACCAGCGGCAGAATTTCATCAGAGATATTGCTTAAAGTGGCTAAAAGAAAAATCCCTATCATCATCTCAAAATCCGCCCCCACTGACCTGGCCGTAAATCTGGCCAGTGGCCTGGGTATAACCCTGATTGGATTTGTCAGAGGAAAAAGATTAAATACTTATACCAACGATTGGAGGATGACGGTTGATAAACAATAGTGATGCAGCGCTCCTGGATAAAATTAATGCCCTTAAGAAAAAGAGGAACGCTATTTTTCTGGTGCATAACTACCAGCTGGGTGAGATTCAGGATATAGGTGACTTTGTTGGTGATTCCCTGGAACTGAGTCAGAAGGCAGCCAGCACAAACGCTGATGTCATCGTCTTCTGTGGGGTCCATTTTATGGCTGAAACGGCCTCTCTCCTCTGCCCCGACAAGATAGTCCTGCTCCCGGATTTAAACGCCGACTGCCCGATGGCCAACATGGTAACAGTAACCCGCTTACGGGAGGAGAAAAAGAAACACCCGAAGGCTAAAGTGGTCTGCTACGTCAATACCACAGCCGCTATTAAAGCAGAATCCGATATTTGCTGTACTTCAGCCAATGCCGTCAAAATTGTTGAAAAAATACCGGCTGACGAGGAAATAATTTTTATTCCCGACAAGTATCTGGGCGGCTATGTTGCTTCCCAAACGGGACGGGAAATGATACTCTGGCCCGGATACTGCCCCACCCACGCCAGGATACAACCGGAGCATATTATCAAGCTGAAAGAGGAATATCCCCAAGCTAAAGTGGTGGTCCACCCCGAGTGCCGGCCCGAGGTACATGCCCTGGCCGATGCCGTATTGAGCACCGGGGGAATTATCAGGTTCGCCCGGGAAACCGATGCCACGGAGGTGATTATCGGCACGGAGATTGGCATACTGCACCGGCTGAAAAAGGAAAACCCGGAAAAGAAATTTATCCCTGTCTCCGAGCAGGCCGTCTGCCCCAGAATGAAGCTGATTACCCTGGATACGATAATCTGGTCCCTGGAAAATATGACCCATCAGGTAAAGGTGCCGGAGAGAATCCGCCTCAAGGCAAAAGCCGCCGTCGACAAAATGCTTGAGGATTAACCAGGGAAAACTACCCGGAGCAGCCTGAGAAAGTCAGCTAGCGTTCAATCCGCTCAATCCGGTAGAGCAGCTTACCTGCCGGAGCTATTATCTCCACTGTTTCTCCCTGCTCTTTACCAATAACAGCTTTGCCCATAGGTGAAGCGCCGGATATTTTGCCTTTGGTTACATTCACCTCTTTGGGACTGACCAGGGTATAACGCATTTCCTCTGCGGAGTTTAGCTCACAAAGAACGACACTGTCGCCAATTCCCACCTTGAGACTCGCCCGTTGCTCATCAACGATAACTGCCGCTTTCAGAATTCCTTCCAGCTCCATGATTCGTCCCTCTATCCACCCACGCCGTTCCTTGGCGGCATCCAGGGGAGCGTTCTCGCGAAAGTCCTTATCAGCCGCTGCCCTGGTTATTTCATCAATAGCCTGATAACGCTCATCCTGGAGAATGGTAAGCTCGGCTTCCAGCTCTGCCTGCCCTTGCCGGGTTATGGAGACGGCCTCCATAACAGCCCCCCTGGCTGAGGCGATTGGTTTAGTTTTCCCTTTTCTGGCTTTCAGGTGAGTGGCCAGGTTGGTTTTACTCCATCTCTTTTTCTTAGCATAAATAAGAAAGGCCCGTATCAGGGCCAACTTACTCAGGTAATCGGTATCCGACCGTGAAAAATGTTCGGCGAAATTATCTATCTCGGAAGCGGTAAGTCCGGTGAAGGGTCGTTCCCGCCCGAACCAGCGGACAAATTTATTCACTTCTTGCCGGCTTACTCCGCTCTCTTCGGGGGCCAAATCAGACAGAAAATAGCCGGCCGCCTCACCCAGACTGGGATTCTCTTCCGTACTTACCAACTTTCAGGCAACCTCCCCAATGTATTACCGGGTCATTTATGAATTAAAGATTAAATCTCCGCTGAGCATTTCAGGTAAGTTAAGCATCTAAGGAGCAGCCTCCGATCCACATTCTATTTGATTGCTGCTAGCAGGAGTATAGCATCTGCATGGGTATTCATCAAGCCCTTCTCCTTCAGCAGGGGAAGGAGGATTCAAGGGATGTGCCTCCTTTTTACCTTCCCGGCGGGAAGGGAAGCCTCATCCTCTTAATAGTCCTGGATAATGCCTGATGCCCTATCAGCTTCAAGACCACTTTACCATGCCAGTCAAAAGACAGGTCATCCGCTTTAAGCAATTCTTCATCAATACCGCTGGACTTCATTATGTCGAATATTCTGTCAATCCGCCTGTCACTCATCAGTGCGTAAATTTTACGACTCCAGTGTCCCAGCCTTAGCTCCCGTCCCAGCCTCTTTCTCCAATCTTTTTGATAGCCGGAGAGGTTTTTCGCCGACAGATCATCGCTTTCCAGGGCCCGGCCCAGATTATCAGCCGCAATATCAGCGCAGAGCAGACCATAATAGATGCCCCCTCCGGTGGTCGGTTTTACCTGTCCGGCGGCACTCCCCACCACCACAATCCGGTTAGTGAAGGTTTTAGCCAGAGGTCCCAATGGAACTCCGGCAAAGCTAAGCTCAACCTCATCCGAAATTATTTTCCCCTGGGCTGCCAGGGATGCCATCAACCTTTTTAAATAAAATCCCGTCCTGCGGCGGGCAAGCAGACCCACCAGAGCCCGATTGGGTGAGGTCGGCACCAGCCAGGCAAAAAACTCCGGGGCCAGCTTCTGTCCCAGGTAGACTTCTACTTCCTCTACCCCACTTGTTTCTACTTCAGCCTGGACTCCCATGGCAAAATCACTAACTTTTCCTAAACCCAGTTCCTCAACCAGCCCCGAGCCGGGACCGGTAGCAACGACGGCCGCTCTGGCCTGAATAAAGTCTGAGCCTACCCCGAAATGCCCGGACTCAATTCTGACGCTGTCATCTCTAACCTCAATCGCCCTCACCGGGCTATTCAGCAGGTATTTTACTCCCCTTTCCTGAGCCCGGTTGGCAAAAGCCAGATCAAAGGCTGCCCGGTCGATAATACAGGCCTGCGGTTCCTGCCGCCAGAGCCTGAGGAGTTTACCCGAAGGTGAAAAGACACTGGCGCTGTTTGCCTGTCTGAAAATAAGGTTATTATCAATAGCAAAATGGTCAACGCACTCCCGGCTGATAATACCGGTACAGCAAACCGGTCCTCCCAACCTGTCCTTCTGCTCCACCACCACCGTATCATATCCCATTCCGGCCAGCCGGTAAGCTACCCGGCTCCCAATGGGTCCACCACCAATGACGGCTATATCATACAATTTTAATCTCCCGGTAATAATGAGTTAAACGGAAGTAACAACAATACACGGCTAAGTAATAACTCCCTCTCTGATAAAGCTGGTGACACCTTTCCTTTTCACTAACCTGTAAGCAAATAATAACACTATTAGCAGACCTGTAATTTCCGGGATATAGGCTCCCGGGTAGTTAAACAGACCGAAAACTACTCCGGGGAGCCAGGAAGCTACTTCTCCCCCGGATAACGGACCAAGCAGAGGCCAGAATAATGTCACCGGATTATTATATATCTGGTCAAAGATAAGATGAGTCAGGGCGGACAGGGAGACAGTCAGTAAACGGGACTTTCCGTACAGGATGAGAACCAGACCGGCGATTAACAAAACCAGGCTGAATAATAGACTGTGAGCGTAATCCCGTCCGCTGAGCGAAACCCCGCCGACCAGCAAAAAGACCGGTTTATCAATTATATCCGGCAAGAGAGAACCCAGCAGCACCAGGCGGTAATCTACCTGGCCTATCCGGTTCTTAACCCTGCCCAGCCAGGGAATAAGCCGACTACCACCAGGCTCAGCCGCTGATATAATAATATCACAGGCTCTGGCGACGCCGGCTGTAATTCCGATGTGTCCGAATAATAACATCCTCTGCCTGTTCAAACACGGTAAAAGACAATAAGGGCCGCTAGGCAGCCTTTCTCCCGATTTGTCTGATAAAACGATTTAGATAATAAGCTGCCACAGGTAAAACAGTGACCGCGATGATAATCAGAACGGAGTCAAATCCGTTGACTCTGGCTCCACCAAACCGGGTCGCAACAAGAAGACTAAGGGTTACCACGACTATTGACAATGCCATTGACAGGAGAATTCTTTCAATGACTTTGAGCTGTTTGAAGAACAGACTACTCCAGGCCAACCCGGGCAGAAAGAACACCAGGATAAAACCCAGTATCGCCCTGATTACAGGAACACCTTTAATGAACGATGAAAAAAACTCAAAAAGCTCTCTAATCGGTGATAACCAGTCCACGCCCTTAACCCTTCTCCATCATTCCCGTTTCCAGCATCGGGTTCAATATATCCTACCCAATCTAACGGCTAACTTCAAGCTATCCTCGAAGAATTTTTATTAATACCTGTTGACAAGAGTGC
>JAZFUA010000266.1:0-7106 GCA_036446975.1 Dehalococcoidales bacterium | reverse complement strand
TATATACAATAAAAAAACACCCGCAATGGCATAAGGAGGTATCTGATGGCTGATAAAGACATGGAGCTATATTACGAGGAACAGAAAATAATAAAGGATGAAATCGAGCGCAAACACGGCAAAACCGCGGAACAACTCTATCAGGAAAGAGAAAAAAGGGCCAGGGATGCCATCGAGCTGAAAGTACCCGATAGAATTCCCCTTTCGTTAAACGTAGACCCCAGTAAATATACCGACATACAGCGTTCCGCCGCTTATTATGACCCCATCGGCTGGAAAAGAGCCTCCCGGCAGGTCACGGTTGAATTCGAACCCGATTTGTGTAATGCCGGACTACCCATGTCCGGCCCCGCCCTCGAAGCCCTCGAGGTAACGAACAGGCTCTGGCCCGGCGGTCCCCTCCCTCCCGATTACGAATACCAGTTCATTGAGGGAGAATACATGAAAGCGGACGAATATGATATTTTCCTCTCCGATCCCACAGATTTCATGCTCCGCTATTTTCTGCCCCGGATGTATGGCGTCTTGCAGCCTCTTTCAAAACTACCCCCATTGGGCACAATAATGACCGGTTTTGAAGGGATTACCGCTCTATTAGCCACCCCGGAATTCCAGCAAGCTGCCGCAGCCGTTGCCAAAGCCGGGCAGGAAATGCAGAAATTCAGAAAAACAATCGGTGATGCCTATGAAGAATTGGCTTTCCTGGGTTTCCCCCCGTTTTCTCAATTAGGCGTTGGTGGTATCGGAGGAGCCCCTTTTGATACCGTTTCCAGCTTTCTAAGGGGTATGAAAGGTTCCATGCTTGATATGTATCGCCAGCCTGAAAAACTGATCCAGCTTTGTGATATGCTGCTGGACAAGCGGATTGCCAGGGCAGTTCCGGCAGACCCCAATAAAAGAGGCAATCCAAAAAGAGTAGGCATGCCCCTCTGGCGGGGAGATAAATCTTTCATGTCTGAAGAGCAGTATAAAAAGTTCTACTGGCCGGGATTGAAGAGGGCACTGCAGGCAACGATAGACCTGGGCTATGTCCCCATACCATTCTTTGAAGCGGAATTCGGAGACCGTCTGGAAAGCTTACTGGAACTACCCAAAGGCAAGATAGCTGCTTCTGTTGAATATGTAGATTTGCCCAAAGCCAGGGAAATCCTGGCCGGCCACACCTGCGTTTTAGCCAGAGGTCCTTTTTCATTGAAGCTGTGTTCGCCCCAGGAAGTAGCCGCCTTCTACAAGGACTTGATAGACAATTATGGTAAAGGGGGAGGTTTACTCCTGAATATCAGACTTCCCGACCAGGGCGATACGGAAGATATAAAGGCAATGCTGAGCTCAATCAGGGAGTATGCCTGGTACTAGCCGCCCACCGGAGCGTAATATGTAACCGGGTATTTCATATTCAGTATTGAGGTTACCTTATCAGGGATGGCTTTAAATCCCCTCGCCGGGGGTGGCGCAGAACTGGCTGCTATCGATTCGGGGCACAGCCACCTGCCTCAGCGGCTCCACCTGGGGCACTCCTTCTCCAGGAACTCGCGGGCCGACGCCCTCAGCATCTTCTGCTCTTCAGTAAAGTTAAAATCCATCTCTCTGTACTCCGAACCATACCCTGTATCTCATCCGTAACAAACAGACTAAAATATTGGGGGTTTCCTCCATTCGAGATATTAGCCGAGCAAACACCAATAAATTTTATAGTGAACAGAATCCCAACCAAAGGGCTAAAAGGAAGCTTGCTGACCTTTCAGAACACGGATCTTGCTGCCTTAGGTATATCAGCTGAAATATCAACTCCTCCAAACTGTGACTCCAGCCTGAATCCCCTCCATTTTAAGGCAGTAACCTAACCAGGCTCCTTGCATAACAATCTTGGAGTTATTATAATTGACAGAGAATTAACCATGAAATGAGAGAGTGTCTCTATGGACAATTTTGCATCGCCTGATCGAGACACAATTATTGAATATACTGGTGGGTTGACTATCTCCAACTTGTGGGACAATAACGCCAGAGACCACCCAGACCGAGCTGCCATAGAGGACTCAAGGATTTGCCTTAGCTGGGTGGAGGCGAAACGGTGGATAGATAGAGTTGCCCTCAGTTTACTGGAACTGGGTATCGACAGGGATGAAGTACTCGTTGTCCAGCTGGCCAATTGTGTTGAGCTGCACCTGTTGCGCGTTGTTGGTGAGAAGGCGGGAATCCGTTTGGTCCCGGTAACCAGCAATATGCGGCAGGTGGAGATGAAATATATCCTGACCAAGACAGAGGCCGTTGGCCTTGTCATTCCCTGGGAGTATCGGGGGTTCAGTTATGTTGATATGGCTGAAGAAATGCGTCCCTCACTGCCAAAATTAAAACATATCTTTATCGTCGGTGAAAAAGTGCCCGATGGCTTGATTTCTATTGAAGAATTGGCTGCCCAGCCATTAGATCAGAAATATCCTGACGACTATTTTGAGGAAAGGCGATACAGAGGAGATGAACTTTCACTAATCGGCCACACCAGCGGCTCGACCGGTTTACCCAAGCTCACGATGTATTCTCCTGAAACTTGTTCAGCCGCTGGCAAATTCTTTATGGAGAATTTAAAGCTTACCCGGTATGATACGGTGGCGGCGATTGCTCCAGCAGCTCGCGGACCAAATCTCCCGGCCTACTTTGGTGCTCCCTGGGCAGCCTCTAAAATCTTTATGTTGCCCTGGTCAGGGGCTAAGGACGCTCTTACAACAATCGAGGAAAAAACGATTACCGTTGCCTGTCTGGTACCTACCCAGTTAACTATGATGGTGGAAGAAGCCCAGGCCCGGCATTATGACCTGAGCTCCGTTCGGGTTTGGACAAGCGCCGGTGCCTATTTACCCCCTCCTCTGATGGCGGAAGTAGAAGAGAAAATGGGGGGAGCCGTTTTGAATAACTACGGAAGTATGGAACTTGGCGGACTGACCTCTGCACGCTTGACCGACTCCTATAATGTCCGTATGACCACCGCCGGTAAGCCGATATTCGGGGTCCGGATTAAGATAGTTGATAATGAGGGTAAAGAGGTGACAAAGGGGACGGTTGGGGTAATAATGGCTAGAAGCCTGTGCTCCTCCCTTGGGTTTTACCAGGACGAGAAAGCTACCCGAGAGGTCTGGAATGAGGAAGGATGGGCTTCCACCGGGGACATGGGCATGACTGATAAGCGAGGGGATTTAGTAATAACTGGCCGCCAGAAGGATATAATTATCAGAGGTGGTCAAAATATTTATCCCGCCGAGATAGAGGCTTTACTTGTTGACCACCCCAATATTCGGGATGTAGCCGTAGTCGCTATGACTGACCAGGTGATGGGAGAAAGGGCCTGCGCTTATGTGGTCCCTGTCGAAGGAAAAACCCTGACTTTCGACGAGATGATATTATTTCTAAAGCAGAAGAATACTGCCCCGTTTAAGTTGCCGGAAAGATTAGAACTCATCGATAAATTCCCTATGGTATCTGATGAGTATAAAGTAGACAAAAAGGCTCTCAGGCAGGACATAATCCAGAAACTTATTAAAGAAAAACAGGAGGCTGGCAAGTGAAAATAGACATCTTTCCCCATATCTTACCCATAAAATACAAGGATGCTCTTTATAAAAAAGCATCATCCGGATTTCATCTCCAGGATGTTATTGAAGCTACACCAAGCCTGTTCGACCTGGAGCACAGGTTCCGGATAATGGACAAATATGAGGGCCTGCAGCACGTATTAACTTTAGGAGCGCCACCTGTCGAGATGGTTGCCGATGCAAAAACAGCCGTAGAGCTATCTATGCTGGCTAATGATGAAATGGCTGAGCTGGTAGTGAAATATCCGGACAGATTCCCAGCCGCCGTAGCCAGCTTGCCGATGAACGATATGGATGCTGCCTTGAAAGAGGCAGACCGGGCAATAAACGACCTCAAGTTCAAAGGCGTGCAGATTTTTACTCCGACAGATGGTAAGCCGCTTGATTCGCCTGAGTTCCTGCCCCTTTATGAAATGATGGCTCAGTACGATTTACCGATCTGGATTCATCCGGAGAGGGATGTCAACTTTGTCGATTACCCCAATGAAAGCCGTTCCCGGTATATGATATTTCATATTTTCGGCTGGCCTTATGAGACGGCCGCAGCAATGACCCGTCTGGTTATGAGCGGGGTGCTTGAGAGACATCCTGACTTGAAGTTCATTACCCATCACTGCGGGGGGCTGGTCCCTTACTTTGAGCAGAGGATAATAGGGGCCTATGACCACGCCGAGATACTTCGGGGAGCAAAATACAAGCAGGGACTAAGCAAAGAACCGATAGAGTATTTCAAGATGTTCTACAATGACACAGCGATATACGGAAATACCCCCGGACTGATGTGCGGTTACGCCTTTTGCGGGCCTGATCACATTGTGTTCGCCACTGATTTCCCCTACGATAGTGAGCTGGGAGACAGGTATACCCGGCAGACAATCGAAGCTATCGAGCAAATGGAAATTAGTGATATGGAAAAGAAGCAGATATTTGAAGACAATGCCAAATATCTGCTACATTTACCAGCGTCAGTATAAGAATGGTTTTTTCTACCCGCCTGAGGGCCCGGGGCTTGGACTGGAACTAAACGAAAAACCCGTGCCCAACAGGTAACCTAAAGAGATAAACAGGTTACGAATACCTGACGGCAATGCTGTTATCCTGGATAAACTGTCGGACTTTTTAGATAACCTGGCAGATGCCTGGAAAGAAGCCGGTCAGGAGCCAGGAAATAAACTGGCAATGAGCTTGTTCGAGGAAATAATAATCGGGAACAACCAGGTAATATCAATCAAACCAACACCAGAACTGCCATCGTTCTTCGAATTGAACTTTGAATGTCACGCCAGAGCCATTGCTGGCGACCCCGGGGGGATTCGAACCCCCGATCTCCACCGTGACAGGGTGGCATGTTAGGCCGCTACACCACGGGGCCATTCTTACTCAATAGGCGGTTTTTAGGGTCAGGTTTTTCTGTCCCAATAGAGTCTATCAAGAGACATCCTGCCCTGTCAAACTGGCTGGCGGGCATTCAGACTCGCCCGTAATCATCATCCAGCCTTTCTACATCTTCCAGTTCAGGAGTTGAGACTTCAAATAGAATCGTATCCTCTATAGCTCTGATACGGTGCCTGGTCAGCGGCGGCACCCGGAAACAATAACCGCTTGAAACTTCAGTCTGGACCATTTGTTTGTCCTGCCCTTCAATCTCCAGCAGGGCTTTCCCCTGATAGATATAGATGCTTTCATCCTTTTCCTTATGGTACTGGAGACTGAGCCGGTGTCCCTTCTTCACAAAAATCAACTTGCCCGCATAATTTGAAGTATGGGCAAAAAGCAGTTCATATCCCCAGGGTTTTTCCAGTTTTCGGGGGAATTTATCCTCCATATCCAATTCCTCCTGAAGCTCCCGGGCCGCTAGACTCCGGCCAGGTCTCTACCAATACCGAGCAGCTTTTTCACCCGGGCCGGGGAATCGCTTTCGGCATAGACACGCAGTAACGGCTCGGTTCCGGAAAACCTGATGAGCAGCCAGGTAGTGTCAGCCATAATAAAGCGGAAACCGTCGGCAGTGTCAAATTTAACTACCTCAACTCCGTCAATATCCTTCGGCGGATGGCGTCTGATACGGTCAATTATCGTCTGGCGCTGCGGCTCGGGAAATTCTATATCCACCCGGTCAAAATGATGAGGCCCTACCTTACTGAAGAGGTAGTCGATGAGTTGTGACGGGGTTTTGCCCGTCTTCACCATCAGGTCCAGGAAGAAAAGGGCCGCCAGTATACCGTCCCTCTCCGGGGCATGCCCGTGAAAGCCGTAACCCCCGCTCTCTTCCCCGCCGATGAGCACATTTTCAGTCATCATTATCGGAGCTATATATTTAAAACCGACCGATGTCTCACGCACCGGAACATCGAATATTTCAGCCAGGCGGTTGAGCATATTGCTGGTAGTTATCGTCTTGACAATAATACCCCGCTCCCCACGCACTTCCAGCAGATAAAGACAGAGCAAAGCCATGACCTGTAGAGTAGTCACAAACCTTCCCTTTTCATCCATAATACCCAGCCGGTCGCCATCGCCATCGGTAGCCACCCCCACATCGGCCCCCTGCTCTCTAACCCTAGCTGACAGTTTTGCCAGGTTAGGGGCAATCGGCTCGGGCCGGATGCCGGGAAAAAGGGGATTACGCTCCCCGTTTATCTCCAGTATCTCGATATCCCCGCCATCCAGCAGTTTCTTGAGATAGCCTGCGCCAGCCCCATACATAGAGTCAACCGCCACTTTCAGCTTAGCCCGGCGCAGACTGTCAATGTCGACCAGCTTGTTAAGCTGCTCTAAATACATCGGGGCCAGGTCAAGGTATTCTACCAGCCCCTGCTCAATGGCCTCCGCCAGGGGTAATTGCTTTACATCAGAGGTTGAGATAATTTTTGAAATATTTTGCTCTATCTCGGCCGTAACTTCATCCGGAGCGCCGGCTCCGTCTTGGGTCTTGAATTTAAAGCCGTTCCAGATAGCCGCATTGTGGCTGGCAGTAATGATGATTGCCCCGCCTGCCTTCAGTGTCATCGTGCCAAAGCTAATCGCCGGGGTCGGGGTGGCCTCAGGACATAAATATACCTTGATGCCGTTAGCGGCAACGACTTCGGCGGCTGCCGCTGCAAAGTCCTCTGAGGCGAATCGGGTATCATAGCCGATAACCAGTCCTTTACTGGCCAGGCCTGATTGTTTCAGGTAATCGGATACCGCCTGGGCGCAAATCCGCACATTGTCAAAAGTAAAGTCTTTGGCGATGATTGCCCGCCAGCCGTCAGTGCCGAATTTAATGGGATTAGTATTAGTAATCTACCTCACCCCCTGTGTCCCCCTCCCTTTCCTTCCCACCTGTCATTGCGAGCCCCGATGAAATCGGGGCGTGGCAATCCGTGTGGGGAAGAGGAAGATTATTTACGAAGAGGGACTTCGCCCCTCTCACTCTCCCCACTCTTCTCTGTCATCCTGAGCGTAGCGAAGGATCTCAACTTTCCAGATTCTTCAGTCGCTTCACTCCTTCAGAATGACAGTCTTACTTCTCCA
>JAZFUA010000265.1:0-2938 GCA_036446975.1 Dehalococcoidales bacterium | reverse complement strand
TAAGGCCGCTGGGTTTGGAGGTTATTGAGAAGCCTGAGGAGAGAAGAAAATTCAGGGCTAGAGGGAACTTCTACAATTGAGAGAGACGCCCATTGGGCAAGCCCCTGGCTTGAGACTTTAGAAGATAAGCAGGAGCGTGTTGATGAAAGTAAAATGATAGAGAAGGCATAGAAAAACTTTATGGGAGTTTAGTTTTAAGGGTACCAAATAGCCGTACAGGCTAAATAAATATAAAGGCGGTGCAAAAAAAATGGAAGAAAGAAGCGTAATTGAGACGACAACAATGGAAGAAAAGATCGAGCATGCCAAAGAGCTGATTGGGGAGGCGGTAAAAAAATACCCAGGGATAGCAGTGGCTTGTTCTTTTGGCAAAGACAGTATGGTTACCGTTCATCTGGCAAGGGAGGTTGACCCGAATATTAAAATATTTTCGGTAATGACCCAGTTCAAACCGCCAGAGACCTTTGACTATCTCAAACTAATGAACAAAAAAATGAATCTCGGTGTCACTGTTTACATGGTTGCTGATAGTGTGCCGGAGATTTTCCGGAATGGTTCTATTAAAGTAGAACTGTTGCCGGCGGCAGAGTTTAATCAAAAAGCCTCTCAGGTTGAGATTGAGTCCGGGTTAAAGCTTTATGAAATAAACCCGGATGAATGCTGCCGACTGCTCAAGGTGGACCCGACCAAGGTAGCCGTAAGAAATCTTGATGCCTGGATAACCGGTTTAAGGTGCACCGAGGGAAGGACAAGAGTAGATTACCAGGAAATAGAAGAAAAGGGCGGACTTATCAAGGTAAACCCGATTCTAAACTTTACCGAGGTTGAGATATGGAGATATATGTCTACCAGAGGTATTGAGCCCCATCCCTGGTACGGGCTTGGTTACCGCTCTCTGGGCTGTGCCCCTTGCTCCGCTCCCGGGGGAGTGCTTGAGCGAGATTGCAGATGGATTGGTACAAGCAAGTGTGGTGGCGAGTGCGGCATACATACCCAGCAGTTAAAGTGATAAACCGGAGAGTGTGTTAGAATGGCAAATCAAGATAACTTCTTGGAAGGTGAGGAATTGGACCACAAGCTAAGGGTTTACTCCGATATAACCCAGCTAATTGCCAGCCCAGAGAACCCGACACCACTGGTCAGGGTAAATAGAATTAACCCAAATAGGGACTTTCAGATTTATCTTAAGCTGGAAAGATATAATCCCTTTGGTTCAATTAAAGATAGAATTGTCTACCGGATGCTGGAGGCACTGGAAATAGGCGACAGGACGGTTATTGAGCCGTCATCGGGTAATACCGGCATTGCCCTGGCTTGTGTCGCCAACGCTCTGGGAATCCCGATAGAGATAGTTGTGCCGGAGAAAATCCCGGAAGAAAAAAAGGTGATGCTAAGATTTTTAGGGGCTAAGGTTATGGAAGCCGATGATGCCCTGTGCCCTGTATTTCCCAGCGAGGGAGCCAGGGGCTTGGTTAATGCGGTAATAAAAAGTCCGGCGACTAAAGGCAGCTACATCAGCCCCAACCAGTACGAGAATAAGCTTAATGTCGAGGCTCATTACCGAACGACCGGTCCTGAAATATGGCAGCAGACACAGGGGAAAGTAAACTATTTCTTTGCCGGCTTTGGCACCTGCGGCACTATAAGCGGGGTCGGCAGGTACTTGAAGGAGAAGAACCCGGGGGTGAAAATTATCGGAGTGGAGCCCGCTTCACAGAACCATAAATTACCCGGTATGAAGAGAATCACCGGCTTGGCCGAGGAGTATATCCCCACGATTCTGGATAGCTCGGTAATTGATGACATTGTGACAGTTACTGATGAAGATGCCTATGGAACGGCTATGGAACTGGCCAGGAAAGACGGCATTCCGGTTGGTCCGACAACAGGCGCTATGCTTCATGTTGCCCTGCGCTATGCTGAGTCAAATAAAGGACTGGCGGTTGTTATCTCGCCTGATGATGCGTTTAAATATGCCAGTTTTTACGAGGATTTTCTAAAAACAAAAGCTGGCGAAATTAAGGACAAGGAATTATGAAGAGCGAATATGATTTGAGCGGTTTTATCTGCCCGCTCTCCCTGGTAAAGGCAGTAGCAGTAATAGATAATTTGGGCGATGGCGAAATGGTAAAGCTGATACTGGGTGATAGTGACTCTCTTAAGAGTGTTGTCGGGGAATTAAAAGTAAGAGGCCTAAAACCGGCTTTTGCTAAAGACGGCGAAAACAGGTTTGTACTTACCATTACCAAATAGAGGGCTTATAGACCAGAAATAATTTTTTAAAAGCAGGTGGGGATGGAAACTCATAAGAGAAGCCTTGTAAAAACCCTATCATGGCGTATTATTGCTACAGCCGTTACTTTGCTTGTCTCCTACATGTGGTTAGGAGAATGGGGTAGCTCCATTGCCTTGGCACTAACGGCTAATGCGATTAAGGCCTTGTTGTATTATGCACACGAGAGGGGCTGGAATCTATTAAAGTGGGGACGGGTGGTTAGTACCCGCGGTATGGAAGAAAATTAAAGAAAGCTCTACAATGTTAAGAAGTGCCCGCATAGGCCCAATAGTTTGGGCGTACTAGTAGCTTATGAGAGTAAATGAGGGTGGAGGAAGTAGAATGATGTCAGGGTTCAGCCAGGGGGAGGCAATATGAGGTTTGAAACAAAGGCCATTCATGCCGGAGAGAGGCCGGATGCGCTGTTCGGCGCTGTTTCGGTACCCATATACCAGACATCAACCTTTGTCTTTGAGGACGTAGGTAAATCGGGGGGATATGATTACTCGCGCACCGCCAATCCGACTAGAAAGGTCCTGGAGGATACCATTGCCGCACTTGAAGGGGGCAAGGCCGGCTTTGCCTTTGCCACCGGCATGGCTGCCGAAGCCACCGTTATCCACTTGCTTAAGGCCGGCGACCATGTAATCTCTGGAGATGACG
>JAZFUA010000264.1:0-3635 GCA_036446975.1 Dehalococcoidales bacterium | reverse complement strand
CTCATTTGTCAGTAATGTTGTCATAAATTTCGATTGTGCGCAACAAGGGTGCTATCCTGTTTTGATTGGTGATGTCCCTGATGTATCAGGGCGAAGTAATTAGTAAGGGGGAGGGTACCCCCACCTCCCAGATTGCCACGTTGTCCCGATTTCATCGGGACTCCTCGCAATGACAAAGGAGGTTGTCCCGATTTATCTGGACTCGCAATGACGGACAAATCAATTAAATGCAGAATTAATCCGGGTGACCGCCATGATATACTGGAAGTGAGAGGGTTTAGATGGATAAACTGCTTTTTGGTACGGCCGGTATTCCCCGCAGCGTTGAGGCCAAAACCACCACAGACGGTATCAGGCGTATTGCCGGACTTGGTCTTGGCTGTATGGAGATAGAGTTTGTTAAGGGGGTGAGGATGGGGGAAGTGGGGGCGCGTCTGGTTGGCGAGACAGCTGCCGGTGAAGGAATAAAACTGTCGGCTCACGCTCCCTATTACATAAACTTTAATGCCCATGAGCCGGAAAAGATAAGCGCCAGCCAGCAGAGGTTACTCCAGACAGCCCGGATTGCCTTTTTATGCGGGGCACAGAGCGTTGTTGTCCACACCGCCTTTTACCTGGGTGACCCGCCTGAGGAAGCCTATAATACGCTAAAGAGATACCTGGAAGAGACCTTAAATCAACTCAGACGGGAAAATAACCCGATCCGGATACGCCCCGAGTTAATGGGCAAGCCCAGCCAGTTTGGCACTCTGGACGAGATTCTCCGTTTATGTACTGAGTCGGAAGGAATGTCTCCCTGTATCGATTTCTCTCACTGGCATGCCCGCACAGGCGCCTATAACTCATACCCGGAATTCACCTCTATTTTGGAGCGAATTGAAGAGCGACTGGGCAGAGCCGCCCTGGATGATATGCATATTCACATATCCGGTATCAACTACGGGGCAAAGGGAGAAAGAAATCACCTGAACCTGGAGGAATCGGATTTGAATTACATAGAACTGCTGCAGGCGCTGAAGGACTTCAGAGTTAAGGGCCTGTTAATCTGCGAGAGTCCGAATCTGGAAGGCGATGCCCTGCTGCTGCAGGAGACATATAACGGCCTGGTGAAAACAGGCTGACTGAACTGCCATTTTATCGGGATTCCGGTTAATTACAGGGGAGCGGTTGCTTTATTTCCCTGTCTGGTGTGATTTCTGATATAATGGAAGTGGTTAGTTTGGGGAGTGGCTTGGTGAGGTGAAAAAAGATGGGATTTAACTGGAAACGAAGCGGATTACTATATATAGCGATTTTACTTGGGGTAGTGGCTGTTACTACTGTTCTTCTCTCGGCGCCCTCGGGACCGGTAGAAGTCCCCTTAAGCGATATTATAGCCAGATCTAAGGGTAATGATATCACCAGGATTCTGGAAGAGGGGGAGTGGCTGACAATTACCTATATTGACGGCAGTGAAGATAAGGCTAACATAGGTATGCTCAATTATAACGACCTGAGGGAACTCGGCCTCAATACTGATATTGAGTATGAGATTAAGTCAGGTGGCATTAACTGGGGTAATGTTCTGGTTGGCTTCCTGCCCCTGCTTCTATTCGGGGGTTTAATCTTCTTCATCTTCTTTCGCGCCCGGGGGGCTAATAATCAGGCTCTCAGTTTTGGTCGTAGCCGGGCCAGGCTGGCTTCTACGGATAAACCAACGGTAACCTTTGATGATATTGCGGGTGTGGATGAAGCCAAACAGGAGCTTTATGAGGTAGTCGAATTCCTGAAGGCGCGAGAAAAATTCCAGAGTCTGGGAGCCCGTATTCCCAGAGGAGTTTTGCTGGTGGGTCCTCCCGGGACGGGCAAGACATTACTGGCCAGGGCAGTTGCCGGAGAAGCCGGTGTGCCTTTCTTTTCCATCAGCGGCAGTGAATTTGTAGAGATGTTTGTTGGCGTGGGTGCCTCCAGGGTGCGTGACCTCTTTGACCAGGCAAAACGTCATACCCCTTGCATTATCTTTGTTGATGAGATTGATGCCGTGGGGCGGCAGCGGGGTGCAGGGATGGGGGGCAGCCATGATGAGAGGGAGCAGACACTGAACCAGATTCTGACTGAAATGGACGGCTTTGATACTAATACCAGTGTTATCGTCCTGGCGGCAACGAACCGTCCGGATATCCTTGACCCGGCCCTGCTCCGGCCCGGCCGCTTTGACCGCCGGGTGGTTCTCGACCGTCCGGACCAGAATGGCCGGATTGCCATTCTCAAGGTCCATTCCAAGGGCAAACCGATGGATAAATCGGTCAAATTAGAGTTGCTGTCCAAGCAAACAGCCGGTTTCAGCGGCGCTGATCTGGCTAACCTGGTAAATGAAGCGGCTATCCTGGCTGCCAGGCGGGGTAAGAAAGCTACGGGGATGATGGAACTTGAGGAGTCCATCGATAAAGTGCTGCTCGGTCCGGAGAGGAAGAGCCACCGCATGAGTCCCAAGGAAAAAGAGATTACCGCTTATCATGAAGCCGGGCACGCTCTGGTGGCTCACATATTACCCGGCATTGAGCCGGTCAGGAAAATAACCATAATACCCCGGGGAGTTGCCGGCGGCTATACAAAAACGCTATCCGAGGACAAAGATTATTTTATGCGTTCCTATATTGAGGAAAGATTAACGATGGCTCTGGGAGGTCGGGCTGCCGAGGAATTAATCTTTAATGAAATAACCACCGGAGCCCAGTCTGATATCAAGCAGGCAACCAAAATGGCCCGCAGCATGGTAACGGAGTATGGTATGAGCGATAAGCTGGGGCCTCGGAGCTTTGGCGACAAGCAGGAGATGATTTTTCTTGGTCGTGAAATCTCAGAGCAGAAGGACTACGGCGACAAGATAGCTGATTTGATCGATGAGGAAGTTGACAATATCATAAAGGCCGCTCATAAAAGGGCCAGGGATATACTTACTGAAAATAAAGAGAAGTTGATTGAGCTATCCCAGGAACTGCTTGCCAAGGAAACCCTGGAAGGTGAAGACCTGGATGTGCTGTTTGGGAAGCGGAAAAAATCGACCAAGCGAAAAACACCATCGAAGGTATCCACGGTACGGGTAGAAATTAATGCCGAGAAGGCGAAACCCGGGCGCAAAACCAGGAAAGCTCCGATTATACCCCGCCCCCTGCCAGAGCAGGCTCCGGCCCCATCTGATTAGGGCTGGGAAGCCATCTCACCTCTTGAATGATGTTATTGCGAGCCCCGACTGTACCGGGGGGGAAGGAATCCATAGGGAGAGTTTAATTAATTGGGATTGCTCCGTCGTCCCGATTTTATCGAGACTCTTGGCAATGACAGTCTGAGTGGTCTGTCAGGTGTTTAGCGGGCCTGTCCCATCCGGCGGGTCTCTTCCTCGACCAGATTTTCGTCCAGCTTAACGAAAAGTGGCTTGGGTTCCAGTAATTTTTGTCCCGGTTTTGGCATAGCTGGCTTCCAGCCGTAATCCTCCACTTTACCATCAAAGCCGAGGTATTCGTGTACCTTCTGGGAGCTAAAGGGGAGGAAGGGATAGAGGGCTGTTCTAAGGCAGGAGATGGCGTAAAGAGCTACATATAACGAATCGGCTGCTGCCTGCTTGTCTTCTTTAATCGCTTTCCAGGGAGATTTTT
>JAZFUA010000263.1:0-2362 GCA_036446975.1 Dehalococcoidales bacterium | reverse complement strand
GAGCGTCTGACACTTCAAGGCTTCGATTACACCAAGCCTGCTCCTGACAAAGAACCAGGCAATTCGCAGCAACCACGACGGCGCTTTGTAAAACAAAAAGCCATTGGTAATCAAATGGCTGCCAAGGGGTAATATACTTCTTCCTGCCAGTTGCCGCATCCTTCTGATGTGACAAATGAAGCCTCCCTGACCGGGGGCTTTTCTTTTTACTGTTATTTAATCCCTTCCGGGATTTTCCGATTACCCATAAAATGCCAATATTTTGAGAAATCAGTTAAGTTTGCGCAGACGCTCCTTAGCTTTGCTGCCCGTTAATGTAGCGTACCAGCCATTTACCAATCTGCAGCCAAGATAACCTTTCTTTTTACGCATACGCATTTTAGCCGGGTTTCCTTTTGAGGACCTCATACAAGACCAACAGGTCAATCCACCCCAGGTATACCACCGACCGGAGTTTTCCTGACGAATCTTGTCGCAGAGTAGCAGCGCTACTGATTTCTTAATATTATTCATAGGAAACCACTCGGTATTATACCAATACAGCTTTGATAACGGAAATCTGTCTGTTAGAGCTGAATGGATTTCCCTCTCACTTTCAACCCGCTTTTCAGACATCAGGCAAAATGTTACAATGCTATAAGATTATGAGAAAGGAGAAAGAGGTTTCGTGATAAACAAAAGTTTGTCCCGAATAGCTGGCTGCATCTTTATTTTGGTAACACTTGTTTTAACATCATGTGCTACTGCCCCCTCGGAGACTACTTCTTTGAAGACTGCCCCTCCGGAGCCAGCACCAACGAAAGAGCCTATGAGTTACTCAGCACCACCACCGATGACAATTGATACCAGTAAGGAATACACGGCTACCATTGAAACGGAGAAAGGGAACCTGGAACTGGAGCTATTCGCCAAGGATGTTCCGGTTACAGTAAACAACTTCGTATTCCTGGCCCGGGAAGGATTCTATGATAACACGACATTCCACCGTATTATACCTGACTTCATGGCCCAGGCGGGAGACCCGACTGCGACCGGCACAGGTGGCCCCGGATATTCGTTTGCTGACGAATTTACCACTCACACGCATGGCACCGGTACTTTATCAATGGCTAACTCCGGCCAGAATACGAACGGCTCTCAGTTTTTTATTACCTATTCCCCACAACCCCACCTTAACAACCTTCACTCTGTGTTTGGCCAGCTAACCGAAGGTATGGATATACTCAAGACACTTAAAAATGGGGATGCTATTATACGAATTACTATCCAGGAACGCTAAACGCCTGAAAATCCATCTGTCGTCCGGTCATAATGAAGAGGCAAGGTTTCTTGCCTCTTCTCTTTTTGGGGTAGATCAGGTGACTATTCAGGATGTTCAAGTTGAGAAGGATTTTTAGTTCTGCCCGAGTAGATGAAAAAATAAGCGAATACAATAGCGCCGATGGTGACGGCAGAATCGGCAATATTAAAGGTGGGCCAGATGCCGATGTCAATAAAATCGGTAACACGGCCAAAGCGCAGCCGGTCAACAAGGTTACCGATTGTGCCGCCGAGAATCAGGCCGAGAGTTATTTTACCGGGAGTGGTATCTACCAAAGGAAAGTAACGGGAGGAGGTAAAGACAAAGAGCAGGATGAGTACAATGCCGGCAAAAACGGCGATAGTCAGTAAGAAGGATTGGTCTCGAAACAGGCCGAAGGCAGCTCCGGTATTGGTGATGTGGGTCAGGCGAAATAGCCCCGTGACCGGTAATGCTTCCCCTTCGGCCAGGGTAGACCTTATCCAGAATTTACTAAGCTGGTCACCGATTACCACCACCAGGGCAGTAAGGAAAAAAACCATTCTCCGCCCCTTACCCCTGGGACACCCTGCCCTTCTTATTCTTTTCCTTACAGGGTACGCACAGGCCAGCCTGAGGGAGGGCTTCCAGCCGTTCAGGAGCTATAGGCTGGCCACAACTATCGCAAAAACCGTAGGTTCCCTCTTCAAACTTTTTCAGAGCATGCTCCACTTCAGCCAGGTGTTCCATCACCTGCTTCTCCAGGGCCAGCCGTTTCTCCAGTTCAAGGCTTTCTGTTGCCTCTTCTTCCCTTTTACCAAAGGGGCTGCCCTCCCGTCTCTCCTCTGAAAAGCGGGCGTTCGATTCTATTTGCCCTAATTCCTCAATCAAGCGCTTTTGCTCACTCTCAAGACTGGTGCGAAGTTGCTTTAAGTTGTTAGCCAATTATTTTTCCTTCCTTCCGCCTGCCAGGTTGGTTATGGTTACTTCTGATTTTACCATTCGGATATTAGCAGGTAGGCTATTATTCTTGGGTATTTGCTGAGAAAGTAAGAAGGGTGGGTAGTTTGTCAGGAATTATCC
>JAZFUA010000262.1:0-3356 GCA_036446975.1 Dehalococcoidales bacterium | reverse complement strand
AGGGACGAAGATTCTTTATCCGGCAGGGCGTTTAAGAGGGACGAAGATTCTTTATCCGGCAGAGTGTTTAAGAGGGGCGAAGATTCTTTATCCGGCAGGGTGTTTAAGAGGGACGAAGTCCCTCTTACAAACTCCTCCCCTTCCCCTTGATAGGGGAAGGGGATATAGGGGATAGGGTAGATAATAAATAGATGAGAGACATAGATTGCCAGGAGATAAGCGCAACCATATCCAGGCTGTTTCAGGAGGCCTGTCTCTATCTTCCGGAAGATGTGCTGGCGGCTATAAAACGGGCCAGAGATAACGAGGAATCCCCGATGGCTCAGAATGTGCTGGATAGCCTGCTTGAGAACTCGGAAATCGCCTCAGCAGAAAAAATCCCTCTCTGCCAGGACACCGGTACGGCCCTGGTTTTGCTGGAACTGGGGCAGGAAGTCCATATCATCGGTGGCCACCTTTATACGGCGATAAATGAGGGGGTACGCCGGGGATATGATGAAGGCTATTTGCGAAAATCTATCGTGCGCCAGCCCTTTTCCGCCAGGGGAAATATCGGGGATAACACCCCGGCCGTTATTCATACTGATATTGTCCCCGGTGATAAACTAAAGATTGCCGTGATGCCCAAGGGCGCCGGTTCCGAGAATATGACGCGCCTGGCAATGCTGATGCCATCCTCCGGCCGGCAGGGAATAATAGATTTTGTGGTTAATACTGTAGATGAAGCCGGGGGTAATCCCTGTCCTCCGATTATTCTTGGCGTAGGCATCGGAGGAACTGCCGAGCAGACTCTGATGTTGGCCAAGAAAGCTTTATTGCGGGAGGTGGGCAGGCCCAACCCGGATGCTGAAGTTGCCGAACTGGAAGCTGAAATTCTAAGGCGGGTTAACAATCTGGGTATCGGGCCAATGGGCTATGGCGGCAGGACGACCGCCCTGGCGGTTCAGGCCGAAGTTATTCCGGTCCATATTGCCAGCCTGCCCGTAGCCGCCAATATTCAGTGTCATAGTGCCCGGCACAAGGAAGCGATTTTGTAATGGTCAGAAAAATTACCCTTCCCTTGACCGATGAAGTACTGGCTGAGCTGAAAGCCGGGGACAAGGTTTTGCTTACCGGTAATATTTATGTTGCCCGTGATGCCGCTCATAAAAAAATGATTGAAGCTCTCGATCGGGGTGAACCCCTGCCGTTTGATATTAAAGGGCAGGTAATTTACTATATGGGGCCCTCACCACCCAGGCCGGGTCAGGTAATTGGTTCTACCGGCCCTACTACCAGCGGCCGGATGGATGCATATTCACCCCGTTTGATGGCCGAAGGATTAAGGGGTATGATTGGTAAAGGTATGCGGTCGCAGGCCGTGAAAGAGGCAATGAAGAAATACCGGGCTGTCTATCTGGCGGCTATCGGGGGTACCGGAGCTCTCCTCTCCAAACGGGTTAAGAAATCAGAAGTAGTAGCCTATCAGGAACTTGGCGCTGAGGCAATCCGCCGGCTGGAGGTGGAGGACTTCCCGGCCACGGTAGCAAATGATATTTACGGTGGAGACCTTTACCAGGATGGAAAAATCAGGTACAGAGTGAATTAGAGTTGAGAGATACGAATATCATGAACTCATATGACTGCATTATCGTTGGCAGCGGTATCGCCGGGCTTTATACCGCTCTGCTGGCTAAAGAACTGGGCAGCGTGCTGGTGGTGACCAAAGGCAGCATCGAAGACTGTAATACCAGATTTGCCCAGGGAGGCATCGCTGCCGCCATAGGTAAGGAGGATTCTCCCGAGCTGCACTTTAAGGATACCATCACCGCCGGGGATGGTTTGTGTGATGAGGAAGCGGTGCGTATACTGGTGGATGAAGCCGCCGATTGCATCACTGACCTGGTTAATTTGAGAGTGCCCTTTGATACTCTTGACGGAGAAATTGCCCTGGCCAGAGAGGCAGCCCATAGTATGCCCCGCATTCTGCATGCCGGGGGTGATACTACCGGTGCACATATAGAAGATGCTCTCAGCACCCAGGTGCACTCGGAAAAAATACAGGTGATCGAGCATTCCCTGGTTACCGAAATCATAGTCGAGGACGGAACAGTCAAGGGAGTAAAGGTACTGGATTGCCGCACCTGCTCCGTCGAGGAATTCAGATGTAGCTCCTTGATTCTAGCTACCGGGGGCGCCGGGCAGCTGTTCAAGGTCAACACCAACTCCGATGTAGCTACCGGCGATGGTATACCTCTGGCCCTTGCTGCCGGAGCCGAGATTATCGATATGGAATTCTATCAGTTCCACCCCACCGCTCTCCACCTGCCCGGAGTAACTCCGTTCCTGATTTCCGAAGCGGTCAGGGGTGAGGGGGGTATTCTGCGCAATGTTGAGGGTCGCAGTTTCATGCTTGACTATACGCCGGACGGTGATCTGGCGCCACGGGATATTGTCTCTCGCAGCATTCTGGACGAGATGAAAAAAACAGACTCGGATAAAGTCTTCCTTGATGTAACCCACCTGCCATCCCACACTATTACCACCCGGTTTCCCCACATCTACCGCTTCTGCCTGGAGCATGGTTTGGAGATTACCCACGACCTGATACCGGTGGCTCCTGCCGCTCATTACATGATCGGTGGCGTAAAGACTAATACCTGGGGTGAGACAAACATAGTCGGGTTATTCGCCTGCGGCGAGACCGCCTGTGCTGGTATCCACGGAGCTAACCGCCTGGCTTCAAACTCGCTTCTTGAGGCAGTTGTCTTTGGTAAAAGAATAATAATGAGGGCCAGTCAGGGAGCTAATAAAGAGCCTTCGACTAATAATCGGGGCGTGGAAGTTCAACGCTCACTCAGTCGGGAGCGGAGTACAGAAAAAGCCCCCGAACTCAGCCTTTCAGCGCTGCAGCAACTTCACTGGGATAATGTCGGCATCATTCGTAACCGGGAAGGCTTGAACCAAGCGGCGGATGTACTGGCTGTCTGGCAAAGGTCCTTACCCCAGCCGACAGACCGTCCCTCATACGAGCTGAGCAACCTGATAATGACCGGCCGGTTGGTGACAGAAGCCGCCTTGCTCAGAGAAGAGAGCCGCGGAGCTCATTTCAGGTCTGACTTTCCCCACAGTTCACCCGTGTGGCTACCCCATAGCGTCTTCACCAATTCTTAAAACAGACCGGATATTCGTTTTTAGCCCGGCTTTTTTTATCCTGAATATCTTGATGTTACAGATAGATTCGAGGTCATCTAATGGTTCTATTCGGTTTTGGTTGGCAGGGTTATTATTTGCTAAGGCATTGGATTTAATTTTATAAAACCCTATCCCACTTAAATCGAAGTATAGGTTTCCCACAAAAATAAAATCAACCTGAT
>JAZFUA010000261.1:0-4370 GCA_036446975.1 Dehalococcoidales bacterium | reverse complement strand
AACGAATGGAACCAGACTATTTTCATAAAAATTACCCCCTTCCTTTTCAGGGGAAGGGGGTCTCAGATAGATGGGTAATGAAATAATGTTTTACTACGTCAAAATCAGGCGGGGATAATACCATGCTTTTTGGAAGGTCGGCTTTCCACTTTATTAATTATCATCTCCAAGGCTTCTATTAACCGGGGCCTTGTTTCAGCTGGGTCAAAAACATCATCAACGTGCAAGTGCTCGGCGGCTTTATAAGGATTGGCAAATTCTTCCCGGTATTCCCTGATTTTTTCCTGGAGGGCCTTCTCAGGGTCGTCTGCGCCTTCAATTTCCCGCCTGAAAATTATCGGGGCTGCCCCCTCCGCTCCCATCACCGCCAGCTCAGTGCTGGGCCAGCAAAAAACGAAATCAGCCCCCAGGTCTTTACTGCACATACCAAGATATGAGCCACCATAGGCTTTCCTGATAGTCAGGGTTATTTTGGGCACCGTAGCTTCCGAATAAGCAAAAAGCATTTTTGCCCCGTGCCTGATTATTCCTCCCCATTCCTGCTCGGTACCGGGCAGATAGCCGGGCACATCAACCAGATTGATAATGGGGATATTAAAGGCATCACAAAATCTTATAAAGCGGGAAGCCTTATCACTGGCGTCAATATCCAGACAGCCTGCTTTTGACATCGGCTGATTGGCAATAATGCCTACCGAATGGCCATTAAGCCTGGAGAAACAGGTGATGATATTAGTAGCGAAGAGGGGGAATAACTCAAAATAATTCTGCTCATCTTTTCTCTGGTCAAAGACGCTTTCTATTATCCGGTGCATATCATAGGGTCTATTCGAAGCCGCCGGAACAATATCAAATAAGGAACTATCCTTGCGGTCAGGTTTATCGCCCCAGTTAATCTGGGGTGGCTGTTCCCGGTTACTCGAGGGTAGATAACCAAGAAGTTCTTTCATATTCCGGAAGCATTCCTCTTCGCTTTCCTCCGAACGACAGACAACGCCAGCCTTTTTCTGAGCCACTACAGCCCCACCCAGTTCCTCATCAGTGACTTCCTGACCCATTGCCGACTTGACCACCCTGGGTCCGGTAATATAGGCGAAACTTATCCCCTTAACCATAAATATAAAGTCCATCAGAGCCGGAGAATATACGGCACCCCCGGCATTGGGTCCCAGGATGGCACATATCTGAGGGATTACTCCGGAGGCGAGGGTGTTTCTGAAAAACATCTGGCCAAAACCGGCCAGGGCATCCACTCCATCCTGAATCCTGGCCCCCCCAGAGTCATTCATACCAATAACGGGACAACCTTCTTTTACCGCGCTATCCAGAATACGGCAAATTTTCTGAGCGTGTACTTCTGCCAAGGTGCCTCCGGTACTGGTGAAGTCCTGCGAATACAAATATACCTTTCTGCCGTTAATTCTCCCGTAACCTGTAATCACAGCATCGGCAGCTATCTCACTAACGGTACCCCGGCTCCTGGCGAACATACCGGTCTCTCGGAAAGAATCTTTATCCAGTAGAGCCTCAATTCGCTCCCGGGCGTTCAGCTTGCCCTTTTTTTTCTGCACCGCCACTCTCTCACTGCCACCCATCTCAGCCGCTTTTTTCCGGCGTTCATTCAAAGCGGCTAACTGGTCTTTCTTTACCTGCCTGTCTTCAGTCATTTAATTCTCCGTTATGAACAGTTGTACTTTACCTGGTTCCCTCAGGGTATGAAGCGCTAAAATCCCAGCTAGTCCTCCTGACTCCATTTTTGCATCATTTCCTTGATGCGCCGGGCAAGTTTCTCATTGTTTCGAAGGCGTTCAATAAAGACGGGGCAGCCTTCCAACATTGAATTCTGAGCGGCTGAGGCCATACCGGATAAAAGATTCTGCATAGCAAGGTCAGCTTGTAACTGATTCATCCCCCCCGATGTCGATTCCATCTGCCGGCGGATATCTTCAGCCGTAAACCGCATCGGCATAGCGCAGGACTTATACCAGGGACATTCCTTGCACTGGACTATCCCGTAGGCTTCATTTAAGGCATCGCTCATATTCGAGACTCCTTTTGTTTTCTGCTGATTGATGCTAGAGATGATAACTGGGTTTGACCGAAGGTATTCTCATTAAGACCCGATTGTGATCCGGATGTCAGGAAAAGGATTAAATATCTATTTACGAATTATACCATTCCTATCAAAATAATGCTCATCTACTACTAATTATTTTCATTTTCGACAAGAGCGATAGCACGGTCCACATCCGACTGATAATTTATGTTGAAAAAAGACAGGAGCTGAGGGTCAAACCTCAGGCTTTCTTCCTGTTCAACATACCTAACGCGTGCCGTATCGAGAAAAGAGTAAATACTTAATTGCCCGCCATCCAGGCGCTCCTTCATTTTTTCAAGACAAGTTCTCGAATACACAGCATGGAGGGGCTCAACCATCTCTTTTTCTAACCGGGGAACAACAGCGTCATAGCCTTCAGAAAGCCCAATCATGTAATTCAGCAGGTCGGCATTCAGAAAGGGCATATCGCAAGCGACCACGATACCGTGTGAAGACCCGGAAGCCAGCAGTCCGGTATATATACCTCCGAGTGGGCCTTTACCGGGGTAAAGGTCTATCACGATTTTCGCTTCAGCGCCGACCGGGAATTCAAGTTGCTCCGCCGAGGTTACAATCAGAATCTGGTTGGATAGCAACTTGAGTCGTTCTATGACACGCTCAATCAGACTTTTGCCACCGATAGTCTCCAGAGCCTTGGTTCTACCCAGGCGTAAATTTTTGCCACCGGCCAGAATAATTAATGATGTACTCATACTTCTGTTTATGACATTTTCTCAGGAGAGATTGCAGATAGCTATCTGGTCTGTATATCCCTAATAAATCTTCAGGTTTATCTTGAATTCCTAATCAGTTTCCAGGTGATAGTCTCACAGAGGACAGTGATATCTTCGGTGGGGAGATAATCAGAAATATTAGCATCAAAGAGTATGTTGCCCTGAGGAGCCAGTTCATCATCACCCTTCCATATCACTATAGTTATAAGAACACGTTCAAAAGCGTTTATGGTGACAGCCGTATCTCCAAAATCCGCGGGTCGACCCCCAAACTTTTTGCTTATTTCGACCAGGCGGTCAGGTTCGGCAGCGAAATTATTGAGTAAGGGGCGGATAGTCCTTTGATCAAAGGTA
The DNA here is from genome assembly GCA_036446975.1 of Dehalococcoidales bacterium. Lineage (GTDB taxonomy): Bacteria > Chloroflexota > Dehalococcoidia > Dehalococcoidales > UBA2162 > JAZFUA01. Next base: position 1,184 of record JAZFUA010000261.1, on the reverse strand, counting down.
GGCGCATAGACATTACCTTCCGGAAGTTCCCTAAAGTTAATCAGTCTGCCGGCAGCCGGAGTACCTTTAGCGGAGATAAAGTAGTGAATTATCAGGAGTTTTTCTCTAATGGGTAGTTCCCCGTCATTATCCAGCGGTGAAATCTCACCACCGGGTATGGCAATTCGGTATGACTGGTCCAGGTAGCGGATGAGAACTTCCTTCCGGAAATCCTCTACCCTGTATTCGGCACCGCTTTTACGGCACCGCGACTCAATATCATCAATCCCGGCTAACTGTTCGCAGGCAAGCTTGTAAGCAAGCAAATTAGCCTGCTCATAATTATTTTTATCGGGAATTGTAAAACTTTTGTTTTCCATCTGAAAGGCCAGATAAATTAGCACTTAGTGTCCGGATATATATTCTTCCTGACAAGATACTTTTAAAGTCCGGCGACAGCTAAAATTTCAGGCACCAGCTCTTCCCTGCCAATAGCCATAATATGAACTCCGTCACAAACAGATTCTTCCCTGATAGTCTTAATCATACGTCCGGCAATTTCAATACCCTTTTGCAGAGCTTTACCTTTTTCAGCGCCAGCCAATTCATCAATTAAAACCTGGGGAACAAATATACCCGGGACATTTTCGTTCATAAACCTGGCCATCCTTGCCGAGGTCAGCAGGACAATCCCGGCCAAGATTTTAGTGTTTAGCTGACGGGCATATTCCATAAAGTGCTTCAGGTTGTCTATATCATAGACTGCTTGAGTCTGGAAGAATTCGGCTCCGGCATTTACTTTCTTCTTGAATTTATGGAGTTGAGGTTCGATAGGATGAGCTTCGGGAGTGACAATAGCCCCGGCACAGAGATCGAAGGCTCCGTCAAGGTCATTACCCCCAAGGTCTTTACCTGACTCCATCAGGCGGACAGCTCGAAGAAGCTGAACGGAATCCAGGTCAAAAACCTGCTTAGCTCCCTTATGATCGCCGACCACCATAGAATCGCCGGTCAAGCAGAGAACTGTTTTTATGTCTCGTGAGTAGGCAAAGAGGAGGTCAGCTTCAAGGGCCAATCTATTGCGGTCCCGACAGGTCATCTGAAGTATCGGTTCTCCACCCCTTTCCCGAATCAGGAGGCACAGTCCGAGTGACGGATAGCGCATTACCGAACTCTGGTTATCCGTGGCGTTCAGAGCATCAACC
>JAZFUA010000260.1:0-5598 GCA_036446975.1 Dehalococcoidales bacterium | reverse complement strand
GGGCTGTATTTTTTAACAGAGTCCACCATAACTTTTACATTAGCCGGCCTGGCTTCGTCAATGGAGCTGCCATTTGTCAGGATAAAGCCGCCGCCTTTCCCGCAAACTTTAATCAGGTTCTTGCAATAATCTTCTACATCCTGGGTTGAGCCGACCTGCAGTATTGAAGAGGGGACATTCCCCATTATGCACAAATGGTTTCCCAGGACTGCCTTAGCTCTGGCCATATCCATATGTTCAAAATGGCAAACGACCTTTCCTTTTGGTAATTCGAGGAGATACTCAAGGCGGTCCTGGTAACTCCCTTCGAAGAACGGAATAGGAACAAAGCCCAGTTCGATTGTCTTTAGAATTGTCTTTTTCAGGCCCGGCCAGTAAAAGGTCTCAAAATCCTTTTTGGACATGAAACCCTCGGCACCTCTGTGAAGAGCCATAAACACTCTCTTGGGATTACCCCTCTGTTCCGGGTTAGCCGAGATTGCCCGGTCAATCCGCATCTGCAGTATCATATCGATAGCAGCCAGGAGTTTTTCAGGTTGCCGGAACATGTCAATCATTGTCCCGCGCATACCCCTTAAATTATCTGAAATGGCATCAAACGGGGCACCTCCAGTACCGCCGGAATGATAGTTCGGAGGGAAGCCAAGAGCAGCCATTTCCTCCTGGAATCTGCCCATCGTCTGCCTGAATTTCTCCTGCTCCTGCCCGGCTTTATTAAGGGCTTCGGCAAGCTGTTTAAATTCTTCCCGGGCGAACAAATTAACTATCGTCATGAAGGAGTTACCGGAGATGAAATTCCCGAGGGGCGGGAGCTTTGAGAACGGCTCTAATATTCCGAAAACTCGTGGCAAGTAAACACGCATATTGAAATCAGAGGGATCGGAAAGAAAATGGTCGTACTCATCCTCTTTCATGTATTCTCCCTCGACAAACTGGTGAGTGGTCCCGGGAGGAAGGGTGCCACCGGGCCATCGGGTTTGTTTGGCATCGAGGACTTCAAGAGCCAGCCCTGAATTGGCCCCGGCAACTCCACCCTGGTACAAATCAGGTTCAAAGTCCAGGATAGTTTTTTTTACCGCCTCCCTGTAGACGGCAGGGTCATAATAAACCGTGGCAGGCAGCAAACCGGCATACTTGGCAGCGAAATATCCCCCACCCATCACTACCGGCACCCGGTCCGGTTCTCTTAACTCGATTGCCTCCCTGACTCTGGTCTCTCTTTCTTCATAAAGCTCCTCGGGAGACTTACCGGTTTTTCTTTCAATTTCCTCTCTGAGGATTTTTCCCTTTTCCTGGTAATACTTCTCCGTATTAACCTGCGCTGCCATTATTTCCGTCCTTTCGCCGGAGATATTTTTTTCCGGTATAACCGAAGGCTAATACTTTCCGTATTTCTCAACAGCGTCCATCATAGCTTTAACATTTTCTATTTTGGCTTCCTGTATGTAATCCGTATCAGTCCTCAGGATATAACCTCCGCCCTTGCCACAGACCTGGATGAGTTTCTTGCAGTATTCTTCCACTTCCGAGGGTGAAGCTGTTTGCAATAAGGTCAGGGGAACGCTGCCCATAAGGCTGCAATGGTCGCCCAGGGCTTCTTTAGCCTTGAACATGTCCGTATCTGTAAAGCGAATCATCACCTTACCTTTGGGCAGTTCCAGGAAGTACTCGAAGCGGTTTTCACAGAAGCCTTCCGCAAAAATACTCACAGTATAGCCTAATTCAATCGATTTCATCATGGATTCTTTCCAAGTAGGCCAGTAGAATTTCTCAAACTGCTGCTTGGACAAGAAACGGTCGGAGCCCCTGTGAATCGCGCCGCCACCCCCCAGCTTGGGTCCCGGCCTTGTGGTATCAGCCGGGGTTGCCATGGCTATCTGCTTCCTGTTCAGCTTTTCCAGAGCGGCGATAAGCTTTTCAGGACGCCGGTACATGTCAGTTATAATGCCGGTCCATCCCCTGTAGCTATTGGCCATCTGGTCGAAAGCTGGTCCCCCGGCACCACCACCAAATCCCCCTGACATCGGCGGAAACCCCAGGGACTCCATATCTTTGTTCAGATTACCCATTTTCTCCTGGTATTTTTTTTGCTCCTCTCCCGCTTTCTGTAAAACCCGGCCGATTTCCTGGAACTCGGGTGTGGTAAAGATGGAGGTTAGGCCAGCCAGTCCCCCACCCCTGCCACCCAGGTCAGGGAGCTTGGAGAGGGGTTCCAGGGTGCCATACACTCGCGGCAGGTAGCGGCGTAAAGTAAAATCAGTGGTGTCTTCAAGAAAAACGTCGTACTCGTCCTCTTTCATGTATTCTGCGTCTACATTCTGCTGGGGAACATCAGGTGGAAGCGTCCCACCGGGCCATTTCACGTTCTTTGCCTGGAGGATATCAAGAACAGCTCCCGAAGAACCTCCGGCTATCCCCCAGGTATCGGGGGCAAAATCCGTTATCATCCGGGTGTAGGCCACTTTCCAGGCAATAGGGTCATAATAAGCACTGGAGTAGGGCAATCCAGCATATTTGGCAGCGAAATAGGTTCCACCAAGAACGACCGGAACCTTATCAGGTTGCTTTAGTTCGATAGCATCCCAAAGCCTTTTTTGCCTTTCCTTGTATAGCTGTTCCGTGGATTTACCTGTTTTCTTCTCGATTTCACCTTTTAACTTTTTCAGGTGTTCCTGGTAACTTTCCCGGGTAGCGGTCTGGATTGCCACAATGCTTCCTCCCGATGCAATTTTACCCTCAGTAAATTCCAGTTAATTCAATGAAATGAAAGCTTCTATAACCAGCCTTTGGCCAGTGATACTCCGGTCATAGCGTCCCGCCCGTAGGCATCCGCACCGGAATAAACCCTTATCTGCTCATCAATCTGGCCTCCGCCTATCATTATCTTAACCTTGTCTCTGAGCCCGGCCTCTTTTATGGCGTCTACCGTCTCCTTCATGGCATCAAAAGCCAGGGTCAAGAATCCACTTAGGGCCACTATCGGTGCATCCGTCTCTTTTATCTTATCAACGAATTGTTGCGGCGGAATATCTACGCCTAAATCAAATACCTCGAAACCACTGATATCCAGCATGAATACCACGATGTCTTTGCCAATATCGTGAATGTCACCGGCTACCGTCCCGACAATGACTTTGCCAATACGCTTTGTCTGCACTTCCGCCTGGAGCTTGGGTTTGATAATCTCGGTCAGCTCTTTAAAGATTTCTGCCGAATAAATAAGCTCGGGCAGAAAATACTCTCCATTACCGAAGCGCTCCCCGACCAGCTCCATCCCATTCCGGCTCTCGGTAAGAACCTCGTTTGGGTCAACCCCGGCAGCCAGCCATTCATTGGCTAACTTCAGAGCCTCTTCTTCCTGTAAATCCGCAACTGCTTTGGTTAATTCACCACTCACTAATTTTTACCTCCTAAATATTTTGTTTATAGGTAGTGATTCAGTCTTTTTATCGCCCACACCCCTCCCCTCTGGTGCATTTTACTCTGAGGGGGAGGAAATGGTCAACAACTGTTAATGGCTGGATTGTAAACTTTATTTTAACGAGTGTCAATAAAAAGACCTATAAGGATTTACCCCGGTAAGTCAGCCAATTCATTTATACATTCCGAGGTAAATCGCTACTTCACCCTCTCTCATTTATAGACACCGTATTCCCTGGCTGCTTCCATCATTGCCCGTATATTTTCCGGGGGAGCTTCGTCTACCGACGCTCCCGAAGATAATATATAACCGCCACCGGGAGCACAGTCTTCAATCAGTTTGCGGCAGTATTCTTTAACATCCTGGGCCGTGCCGGTAGCTAATAATGAGGTAGGTACATTTCCGGAAATACAGCATTTGTCACCCAGCACCTTCTTGGCAACCGCCATATCTGTCTGATCAAACCGCCACGAAACAGCCCCTTTGGGGAATTCATTGACCGTCTCCAGGCGTGTCAGGTAGCTCCCCTCGGCGAATAGCGATGGAATAAGGCCCTCGTCAATCAGTGCCTGGCAGACTTTTTTAAGTGAGGGCCAGTAGAAAGTCTCAAACTGTTTGGCGGACATAAAGCCATCGGCCCCTTTGTGGAGAGGGAACATCACCGTCAGCCCTCCGGAAGCGTTGGCCGAGGTTATCGCCGCCTCAATCGTCAGGTTAGTTATCACTTCCAGAGCTTCATAGAGTTTCTCGGGTTGGCGGTACATATCCATTATGATGCCCTGGGTTCCCCTCAGGGTATCTCCGATAGTATCAAAGGGGGCTTTGGCCATACCGCCGGCTCTGGGAGATGGTATCCCCGCCTCCTGGGCTTCTTTGGTACATCCGGCGATTACCGCCTGCCATTTCGGAAACTCTTTGCCGATATCAATCAATGCCTGAAGCGTTGCCTGGACATCCGGCCTGGAGAAAGGAGTGAAATACGCGGCGGGCAACTCGATTATATTGGTGAAAGGGCGGAGGTGACGGAAGGACTCGAATAATCCAAAAATACGGGGCATATAGGTCCTCATCCAGAAATCAGAGGGGTTCAGCATCATGGCATCGTACTCATCGGCCCTCATGTACTCGCCTTCGACAAACTGGTGCCCGGTAGCATCGTCAGGCAGACCGTGGCCCGGCCAGGTGTAGAGCTTGTAATCAAGCAGGTCATATATCCTTCCCGGCATAATCGTACCCGGGCCCGAGTAAGTATCCATCTCAAACTCATTGAGGAACTTTTTCCAGGCCCGGCGGAGCTCATCGTAGTCATACATGACAGTCTTGAGGTCAGTGCCGGCCCAATAAGCGGGCATATTGCCAAAAGGCAGTTGCACCGGCACCCGGTCCGGCTCTTTCATCTGATAGGCGTCAGCCAGCCTCCGCATCTTCTGGTGGTAAGCTTGTTCCGCTTCGGGACTGATGAAGTTAATCTCGGGTGGCGTCAACCACCGCTTAAATCTCTCCGCCTTCTTTTCTTCCGGCGTTAATTCTGCCCATTCCTTGTCCGTTTCTGTTGCCATTTCTTGTTCCTCTCATTTGTTTATTAACGAGGGTTTTCGTTTATTCAAGTTGACAGGAAGTTTAAGAAATGTGGTATGAGCCGTCAGGCTATTTCGCCGGCATCCACTGCTTTACCAGACGGACCGCCGCCACGGCATCCGTGCCATAAGCATCGGCGGCAACATAGTTCTTCACCCTCTCGCTAATCTGGCCACCACCTATCATAATCTTCACTTTATCTCTCAGCCCGGCCTTGTTAAGGTCTTCAACAGTCGATTTCATTGAATCATAGGCTAAAGTGAGAAAGCCGCTCAAAGCCACCACACCGGGGTCCACCTCTTTGACCGCTTCTACGAACTTTGCTTCAGGAACATCCACCCCCAGGTCATGTACCTCAAACCCGTTGACATCCAGCATAAAGCCGACTATGTTCTTGCCGATGTCATGAATGTCTCCGCGCACAGTACCAAGGACTACCTTTCCCTTTGTTTTACCACTACTCCCAGCAGCATTCTGAGTTTGCATCTTCGGCTTTATAATCTCAGAAATACTCTTGAGTATTTCACCGGACATGATGAGTTCGGGTAGAAAATACTCCGATTTCTCGTAACGCTCTCCCACAATATCCATAGCTTCCT
>JAZFUA010000259.1:0-3321 GCA_036446975.1 Dehalococcoidales bacterium | reverse complement strand
TAGCTTTTTGGATGCCCGCGCTATCCTCAACAATGTGAAAATCAACCTTGCCGGCTTCCGGTAATCTCCTTAGTTTTCGCCTCACCTCATGGCGCTGTTTCTTCGCCAGGATTGCCAGGTACTCCTCCCAGGTAGAGGGTAAATCTAATTCTACAGTCACATCCTCCGGCTGGCAAATAACATCATATCCCCGGTTCCGGGCAATATCAACCAGCCAGGTAAGCACACTGGAATCAGGCCTCAAAGACTTCATGTCCAGGTGAGTAATATCCTTCTGCCTCAACTCATCAAGCAGAACATCGAAGAAATCTCTTTCCGCCCCGGGAGTAATGACAAAATCAAAATAATCGCAGACATCAGTACTCCCGAGAAGAGAAGCCCTGCCCTCTTTTATCAGAAGCGGAGCAATACCAATTATTCCCTTGTCATTCCTCACCGCGCCCAAAAACAGTTCACCTTCCGGTTTAAATTCCTGCCACCAGACCTTTAACCAGACAGGCAATACGAATACAGAACTCCATTCCAGTCTGCATTCGGGATTGTCCTGATAGGAAGCAAGGCTTTCAAAACTCTCTTGAGTAACGGTGTAGCTCATATGTCTTTCATTAAGTTTAGCACTTTACTGAATTCCAAACAAATGTGAAGTGGCCCGGGTCTGTTTGCATTTGGTTAATTTTATTATTGCGGGAAACCTGTGCCTCTGACTTTGGTAAACCTCACCCCCTTAATCCCCCTCTCCTTAATAAGGGCCTTGCCCCAAATGTCATTCTGGAAGGAGTCCCGATTTTAATCGGGACGACTGAAGAATCTCAGGGTGGTGGGCAACGACTTGGACACTCCCCCACTCTGAGACCCTTCGCTACGCTCCAGGGTGACAAATACGCAGTACTTTTAAGGCAAAGCCCGACAGAGTCGGGAAGGAAGAGGGAGACAGGGGGATAGGGTTTTATAAAATTAAATCCAATGCCTTAACAAATAATAACCCTGCCAACCAAAACCGGATAGAACCGCTGACTTGGTATATATTCAAAGAATTATTACGGATGGCACTGCCGCCCGATTTGCCAGCCTGTGAAGGTAAATTGTAGAATGGTTCGTTACTTTATCCGAAAAACCGGGCTGCGGCAGGGGGTTTAATTTGGAATTAAGAATGAGCAAAGTGAAAAACACATGTGTTGTTCTGCTGGGAATTCTGTTGCTGGGAGTACTAATATCAGGGTGTAATCCGGGAGGCAATATGGCGGAGAACGGCGACATTGTTCAGGTGCACTATACCGGAAAACTGGCAGACGGCACCGTCTTTGATTCCTCATTAGAGCGTGAACCGATTCAGTTTACCTTGGGTGCCGGCCAGATGATTCCCGGCTTTGATAAGGCTGTCCTGGGGATGAAAGTCGGGGAATCGAAAACGGTTACTATTCCGGCTGAGGATGCCTATGGGCCTAGCCGTGATGACCTGCTGATTGAAATACCCCGGGAAGAACTGCCTGCTGATATGACCCCTGAAGTCGGACAGGAGTTACCGATGACCCGGGGTGATGGAAGAACTGTTAATATGCCTATTACCGAAGTCTCTGAAACAACCGTAACCATTGATACTAACCACTTTCTGGCCGGGAAAAACCTGGTTTTTGAAATTGAGATGGTGAGTATCCAGTAGATTAACTTTCCAGTTACCGTTCTGGTCCGGGCAGATATGTCTCCCTGGCCAGAGAACGCCCGCTCTCGGTCAGAAAAACCCTGTCGATGATATTCCTCAATTTATCCTTATCCTGAATATCGTACTCATCTTTTAAGTTTACCAGCCAATCGGCGTCATAGAGTATCCTGAAGTTGCCGGTATTTATCTTGCCCGGACTGTGGTGGTGGCCGATAATCTCACAAATTTCGCCAATCTGGCCGGGTTCAAACTTCAGTCCGGTTAAAATTCGCCGGGCGATAGGGGGCCCTTCTATCTCCTGAAATTTACCGCCGGAACTGCCATGTTTTTTTTCAGCCTGGTGAATGCCGATGTCATGGAGCACCGCTGCCCCGATTACTATCGGGTAATCGCCCCCCTCCTGGTTCAGGAGTTGTTCGGCATAGGCCGTTACTCTGTGGGCATGTTTTATTCTCCTGGTATCCTCACCAAAGTAAGTTTCCATTGCCCCGATTAACGCCTCTTTGGGATTATCCATCTCTTACCTGACCTTAAAAGAAATAATGCACCATTAAATCAACCCGGCCGTGTTTCACCAGGTACAGGCCCGAGAATTTCATAACCTCACGAATTTTTTCCCGGTAGCCCGGGGCATAACAGTGGGTCTCGCATTTCTTGCACATTGGTTTGGGGTCATAGGGGCATTGCATCAGCTTGGCAATGCCGTGAGAAATAAGTTTTTGGCAGTCCGTGCATAATACCAGGTCTTCTTCTCCTAAAATGTTTCGTATCCTGGCATCCTTGATAGGTAATTCATCTCTCTCCGCCTCCCCGTGATTCTCCCGGCAGAAGATAGAAATGAAATTACCCAGGACCTTTATATCCTTGCTTTTCTTACTGTCCAGCCTGTCGAATAATTCAGTCATACTCTCCCTGAAGATAAAAGATTTTACCTACTCCAGCTCGTTAAGCTCTTTAACCATCGCATCCGCGTCTATGCCGTGCATGGTAGCCCCGAAGGTGATAGACTCCAGGTTCATACCCGGACAGGTGAAACAGCCGTTACCGAAGTATTTCTCGACTATTTTCTCGGCTCCGGCATGCGCCTTGATAACTTCACCTATATTCATATCTTTATTAAACTTTACCACTGACTTTTCCATTATTTTTATACCTCCGGTTCCTTAATTTACTTGTTCATATGGGGGAACAAGCCTAACTGGCAGTTATTCACGCTTATCCCCTGCATGGTGGCGGCATCGCCAACCTCTTTAGGAGTCACATTAAACTTGCCGGATATCTTAAAAGCCACCGGGCAGGCCAGACGTCCTTCAACCAGGGAGGATGCTATTTCGTCTGCCAGCCTCGTCTCTACTTCTTTACCCACCAGGTCATCATGAGTCGCCTTCAGTTTCATGAAAAAACCCAGCTGGCAATCAGATATCTTTATCTTCAGGCTGTTTACCGTCTCGCCGACCTGCCGCCGGCTGACTTTTAATTCTTCAGCAATATCAAAGGCAATCCGGCAGGGCAACCTGTTATCCACCAGGCATGAGTTAATCTTTTCCTCAAGTTCCGTAGCCATTTTAGTTACCCTTCTTTCCTGATTATTAAAGTCCTCATCATATTGTATACGAACAGGTAGATAGATAGGGCCAGAATGGCCCCAAAGACCGCCTGGA